>CAJTMQ010000038.1:0-9018 GCA_910577215.1 uncultured Eubacterium sp.
TGATATAATTACAAAAAAATTTTTTATGAGGACTTTTTATGAATTATTCGGAAAAATATCAGAAATGGCTTTCCTTTGCTGATGAAGCAACAAAAGCAGAACTTATTTCAATTGAAAATAATGAAAAGGAAATAGAAGACAGATTCTATAAAGACCTTGCTTTCGGCACAGGCGGACTTCGCGGTGTTATGGGTGCAGGCTCTAACAGAATGAATAAATACACAGTCGGCAAAGCAACCTTAGGACTTGCAAATTACCTTAAGTCAAAATACAGCGGCGAAATTAAGGTTGCCCTTGCTTATGACAGCAGAAACAATTCCGCTTACTTTGCAAAGGTTTCTGCAGAAATTTTTGCAAACTGCGGCTTAAAGGTTTTTCTTTATGATACACTTGTGCCTGTTCCCGTGCTTTCGTTCACAACAGCTTATCTTGGCTGTAATGCTGGCGTAATGATTACCGCTTCACATAATCCTAAGGAATATAACGGCTACAAGGTTTATGATAATCGTGGTTGCCAGTTCTGTACAGAGGATGCAAAAAATGCTATCGGATTTATTAATCAGATTGAAGATTTTACTTCAATTCCGTTTGGTAATGCATCAAAAGAAAATATTACAATGATCGGCGAAGAAACACTTTCTGCATATCTTGCAGAGGTGAAAAAGCAGAGCCTTTTTGAAGAAAAATCTGATTTGAAAATTGTTTACACGCCGCTTCACGGCACAGGCAATATTCCTGTAAGAAGAATGCTTGAAGGTCTTGATGTTACTGTTGTTAAAGAGCAGGAACTGCCTGACGGTAATTTTTCAACGGTAAGAAGCCCCAACCCTGAGGAAAAGGATGCTTTGACGATTGCCATTGAAAAGGCAAAGGAAATCGGTGCGGATTTGGTGCTCGGAACGGATCCTGATTGTGACAGAGTGGGAATTGCAGTTAAGGCTGATAACGGAGAATATGTTCTCTTCACCGGAAATCAGACAGGTGCATTGCTTGTTAAATTTGTGCTTGAAATGAAAAAAAGTACGCTGAATCCAAAGTCAACGCTTGTTAAAACAATTGTTACCTCTGAGCTTGGTGCAAATATCGGCAGAAAATACGGACTTATTATTGAAGAAACTCTGACAGGCTTTAAGTATATCGGAGACAAAATCAATAAGTATGAGGACAGCGGTGAACAGGAATTTGTTATAGGTTATGAGGAATCCTACGGCTATCTTGTAGGAACTCATGCAAGAGATAAGGATGCGGTTGTATCTGCAATGCTTATCTGCCAGATGGCAGCTTGGTACAAAAATCAGGGTAAAACTCTTATTGACGGTATGAATGAAATCTATGCTGAATACGGATATTACCTTGATTCACTTGATCCGTTTGTGCTTAAAGGCAAAGACGGAGCTGAAAAAATCCAGAGCCTGATGACATATTTCAGAGAAAACGGAACAGCACTTTTTGACGGAATTAAGAAAATTATAGATTTTTCGGCAGGTGTTGGTGATCTGCCGAAAGAAAATGTGCTTAAATTTATCTGGAATGACGGCTCTTGGATGGCGGTAAGACCAAGCGGAACAGAACCTAAAATAAAGGTTTATTACAGTGTTCAGGATGCAAGCAGAGAAAATGCTGAAAAGCGCCTTGCAGATATAAGAAAAATCATCGGCAACATTATAAAATAAAGAGGAAAACATTATGGAAAAGTATGTTTCACAGGTGCTTCAGCCTAAAATTCAGGGTGACGGCGGATGGATAGAATTTGTTTCTTTTGAAAACGGTGTTCTTACTGTTATTTTCAGAGGCGAATGCTCCAAATGTCTTATTCTTCACCGCTGTGTTGAATGGATAGAGGGCGAAATTAAAAGAGATCTGAAGAAAAATGTTAAGGTGAATGCAATACGCAAAAAGCCTTATTTTCAGGATATGTAAGGAGGTTTAAGCAATGGCACATATTAAAGTTGTAAGACGCTCTATGCGCCCTGAGGAATGGACAGATTTACGCTTCGGCTGGCTTAAACGTCATATTTACAGCAGCAAATGGGAAATCAAAAATCTTATGATACGTGATGCACGTCAGGTTTCGGAAATGGAATTTGAGTATTATTCAGAGGATTACCGCCCGCTTAACAAGGGTGATATGTATTTCACACCTGACGGAACTGCATTCATTAAGGCAGATGTTGATATTCCGGAGGAGCTGCAGGGAAAAGAACTTTGGTTTTCTCTTAAAACAGCGGCGGAAATCTGTGTTAAGGTTAACGGCAGGTATATCGGCGGTGTTGACCCTAACCGTGAAAGAATGCTTCTTTCACCATATGTGAACAGTAAAGAAACGCTTCATTTTGATATGATGGGCTACAACAGAAGCAAGCCTGATGATGAGCGTAATCCGGAAAGTCTTTCCGTTCGCGGATGCCGCCAGATATTTGAGGGTGCTTATATCTGCACCGTAAATCATTCTGTGCAGGATCTTGTTTGGGATTTTGAACTTCTGCTTGATATTGCCAAGAGTGAGCTTTTCAGTGAGGATTACAGAAACTTCCTTAACAGAGAGCTCAACAATGCAATGAATTTCATTGATTTTGAAAGTGATGAATTAAACGGTGTTGAGGAAGCACAGAAATATCTTGATGAGGTTGTTTTTGCAAACGATAATTATAAAGGCAGCGGAGATGTTGCGCTTATTGCACATTCCCACCTTGATATTGCCTATTACTGGAGAAGAATTCACGCAGTTCAGAAGAATTTAAGAACTGTTCTGATTCAGCTTCGTCTTATGGATAAATACCCCGATTTTAAATATACACATACGCAGCCTTATGTTTATGAAACCCTTGAGAAGTATTATCCCGATGTGTTTGAGGAGCTTAAGGAAAAGGTTTCAAACGGTCAGTTTGAGCCTGTAGGTGCGATGTATGTTGAGCCTGACTGTAATGTTCCGAGTGCGGAAAGTCTGATACGTCAGTGCCTTTACGGTCAGCAGACATATGAAAGAATGTTCGGCAAAAGGGTAAATAATGCTTGGCTTCCCGATGTTTTCGGCAACAGCTGGATACTGCCGCAGATTCTCAAAAAGAGCGGTGTTGATTATTTTGTTTCAAACAAAATGTCCACCTGGAATGATACAAACCGTTTCCCGCACAACAATTTTATCTGGAAAGGAATAGACGGCACAGATGTGCTTGCCTGTGTTCCTCCCACTCACTTTATCACATGGAATATGCCAAGTCAGATTCAGGAAAACTGGGAAGCGTATATTGATAAAGACAGTGGTGGTCAGACAATGAATATGTTTGGCTACGGTGACGGCGGTTCGGGCTGCACTGAGGAAATGATTGAATTGATGCACCGCTTTGATAAGCTTTCAATTATGCCTAAATGCACACATATGGGCGGTGCTGAATTCCTTGAAAAAAATCTTGCCGATAATGAAAATCTTGAAATGTGGGACGGTGAGCTTTATCTTGAAATGCACCGCGGTACATTCACAACCAAAAGTGATATGAAGCGTGCAAACCGCCGGCTTGAAAATAAATTCAGAAATGCTGAAATGCTTTCTGTTTTAAGAGGCGAGGATAACAGAGAAAAGATAACCGCTCTTTACAAAAAGCTTCTTATCAATCAGTTCCACGATATTCTGCCCGGTTCACATATTCACCCTGTATATGAAGATGCGATGGCAGATTATAAGGAAATAGAAGCAGAGCTTGATAAAATAATCGGCACAGGCTCAAAATACTTCAATACACTTAACTTTAAGCGTGATGCACTTACATTTGTTCCGAACAAAAAAGGTACATCCACAAGATACGGAGAAAAGGGTAATTGGCTTATTCCCGATATTCCTGCACTTTCATCCGCTTCACTCCGCAAAACCTATGTAAACGGTGAATGGATTGAAATCGGCGAAACGGTTGAAACACCGTACTATTCTGTTAAGTTTAATGAGGACGGCTCAATTGCTTCTCTTTATGACAAGGAGCTCGGAAGAGAATGGGCAGATGGTGATTTCAATAAGATTAAAATCTATACAGACTGCCCCGGCAATTATGATGCGTGGGATATTCTCCCTAACTATAAAGATAAGCAGATTGATATTACTGTTTCAAAGCCGCTTTCACTTTTTGAGAAGGACAGTGAATGTGCTTCCTTCTTAACAGAGCTTAAAACCGAAAGCTCAACATGGACTATGATTATCCGCCTGTTCAGAAGAAGCAGGGGAGTTGAAGTTGAAAATATTGTTGACTGGAATGAAAAACATAAGCTTGCAAAGGCTGAATTTAGCTGCAATGTTTTAACAAGAAAGGCACTTTGTGATACCTCGGCAGGTTTTATTGAAAGAGATACGCATAAAAACACCTCATGGCAGCAGGCTCGCTTTGAAACCTGCCACCACAAGTGGTGTGATCTTGCAGAAACAGACGGCGGCGTTGCTCTTATCAATGACGGCAAATATGGTGTTGGCTTTGACAAAAACGTTATGAGTCTTTCACTGCTTCGTGCAACAATTCGCCCTGATGTAACCTCTGACATAGGCAGACACGATTTTTGTTATATGATTATGCCGCATGCGGATAATGCTGTTAAGGCAGGAATAAACAATATTGCATTTCAGTATAACGTTCCTCTTGTTAAGGCAGATGTTCAGTATAACGGCAGCACCTTTGAGCCGCTTTATATGCAGGCTGTTAAGGACAGTGAAAACGGAAAAATGACTGTTATCCGTCTTTCAGAGCAGAACGGCACAAGAGGAAAAATTCAATTGGATAAAAAGGTTAAGCTTCTTAATATGCTTGAGGATGTTGAGGGCGAAACAGATGTACTTGAATACAAGCCGTTTGAAATTTTAACTATAGGAATTGATAAGTAATGCAGCCGTATCAAATTATTATTTTAATAGCAGTAATTCTAATATTCGGCATAATAATTCTGCCGCTGTTCAACCGCTGGCAGTTTAAAAGGCTTCCTGTTGATCAGCAGGTACTTGCAATTATGAAACAGGCAAACAAGCTTGTTTTCTGGAAGAATGTTTCAAACGGAAGAACGGGAAATCTTTTCTTTGTTAAAAATAAAAGAAAAATTCTTGTTTATCCGTGGGTGCTTGATGAAAATGGCAGAATGGTTATTGTTAAGAAAAATCCCTTTGATAACTGGAATTATCCTGAAGAAAAACCTCCGCTTGATGAAGCAGAGGTAAAGCAGGCAAGGGAGGAATTACGCAGGTATTCGGAAAAGTCTGTTGTAAAAATCGTCTTTAATGATCCATTTAAAGAGGGCGAAGCACAGTAAAAACCATAAGCATGAATACAACAGGCAAATTTGTCCTGATAAATTCAGCGGTAAATTTGAATAATCCCAAACATTCATATGGTATTTCAGATTAAAGATGATACCGAAAATAAACTCAACAGCTGTTATGATAACGGCTCCTGAAAGGCACTTCGTAATGAGAGGTGCCTTTTTGAATTCCTGCGCAATGAAGAATAAAAGTATAAGTATAATGCCGCCTGCAAAAAACATACTGTAATGCGTTCTTCCGCGCCAAATCATTTCAAGCGTGCAGTAGCCCTGCCCGCCGAGCAAAAAAATAAATAGATAATAATATAGTAAATAGTTCATATTTGTATTATTAGGGCTTTTGTGTTAAAATAACCAAAAAAGAGGTGGCACAATGAACATATCCGAAAATGCTGAAAAGTTAATAAATATTTTAAATGAAAACGGCTTCAAGGCTTATGTTGTGGGCGGATGTGTTCGTGATTATCTTCTTGGTAAAGACGCAGGGGATATTGATATAACAACCTCTGCAGCACCGCAGCAGGTTGAAAGTATACTGCAAAGTGAAAATATAAAGGTTGTTGAAACAGGCATTAAGCATGGTACTGTTACGGCAGTGTTGAACGGCAAACCGTATGAAATAACAACCTTCAGAAAAGACGGAGATTATAAGGACAGCCGCCGCCCTGAAACAGTTGATTTTGTAACGGATATTAAAGAGGATTTAAGCCGCAGAGATTTCACAATCAATGCAATGGCATATAATCATTCAGAGGGTATTGTTGATTTGTTTGATGGTCAGACAGATTTGAATAATAAAATTATACGTGCAGTCGGCAATGCTGATTTAAGATTTAAAGAGGATGCCCTGCGTATTATGCGTGCGCTTCGCTTTTCGTCAACACTCGGCTTTGAAATTGAGGAAAGTACCAAAAAAGCTGTATTTGATAATATGCACCTGCTGAGCAATATTTCCTCGGAAAGAATTTTTACCGAGCTTACAAAACTGCTTATAGGTGATTATGCAATGCAGGTGCTTAATGAATACAGGGAAGTTATAGGCGTTATTATACCTGAGCTAAAGCCTGCATTTGATTGCGGGCAGAATAATCCGTGGCATATATATAATGTATATGGGCATATTATTCACGCAGTTCATGCCGCACCGAAGGATAAGATTATCCGCTTAACAATGCTGCTGCACGATATAGGTAAGCCTCAGGTTAAAACCACTGATGATAGGGGAATAGACCATTTTAAAACGCATGCTGCGATGGGTGCTGAAATTGCAAAAAAAGTGCTGAAGCGTTTTAAGGTAAGCAATGAGATTTTTGATAAGGTAACAACACTTATTTATTATCATCAGAGTGTTGAAAATGTTGATAATATAAGAATTAAACGCTGGCTTGCAAAAATAGGAGAGGATTATACAAGGGCACTTTTTCAGGTGCGACTTGCAGATTTGTATGCGCATAATCCCGAAAAAATCGGCTATGAGGTAGAAAAACTCAGCGAGCTTCAAAAGGAGCTTGAAGAAATTATTGCAGCAGGCGAAGCCTTTAAATTATCCGATTTATCAGTAAACGGAAATGATTTGCTCGCCCTTGGATATAAAGGCAGGGCAATCGGAGAAAAGCTGGATGAAATTTTAAATCTTGTTGTTGATGATAAGCTTGAGAATGAAAAAAAAGCAATATTGAATTATCTTAATCGTTAAATGAAAAGACCGACAATCAATTGAGTGTCGGTCTTTTCTTTCCGAGGATTCTCTTCATCGAGAGTCTTAAAAAGCAAGGTAAATTATACTATAGGGGCGATGATCAAATCGTCCCTTTTTCATTGTTCAAAAACATTTAACTTTTAGAGTGTTGACAAATGGAAAATATAGGCTATAATAAGAATTAGCACTCACAATGAAAGAGTGCTAATTTACAGATGACAGGTGATTTTTATGAGAAAGAAACAATTTAAAGCAGAATCTAAAAAACTCCTTGATATGATGATTAATTCGATTTACACAAACAAGGAAATATTTATCCGTGAGCTTATCTCCAATGCGTCCGATGCTATAGACAAGCTCTATTTCAAATCCTTAACCGATGATAGTGTGGGGCTTTCAAAGGGCGATTTCGCTATTATCGTAGACACAGATAAAGATGCACGTACTATTACCATTACGGATAACGGTATCGGTATGACTGCTGATGAGCTTGAATCGAATCTCGGCACGATTGCTAAATCGGGCTCACTCAATTTCAAGCAGGATAATGAGGAAGCAAAGGAAAATGATATTGAGGTTATCGGTCAGTTCGGTGTCGGCTTCTATTCTTCATTTATGGTTGCCTCCAAGGTTGAGGTTGTATCCAGGGCATTCGGTGAAAGCGTTGCTCATAAATGGGTTTCAGAGGGCGCAGACGGCTACACAATAGAGGAATGTGAGAAGGACGAAGCAGGAACAGTTATCACTCTGTTCATCAAGGAAGATACCGAAAATGATGATTTTTCACAGTTCCTTGAGGAATACAGACTTTCTGAACTTATTAAAAAATACAGTGATTATATCCGCTATCCTATAAAAATGGCAATGACACATTCCGTGCCTGACGAGGAAAAAGAGGGAGAGTATAAGGAAGAGGTTACTGTTGATACGCTCAACTCAATGATTCCGCTCTGGCGTAAGAATAAGAGTGAGATTACAGAAGAGGAATACAACGAATTCTATAAAAATAAGTTTATGGATTTTGAAAATCCGCTTGCTGTTATTCATTCAAAAACAGAAGGTCAGGCAACCTTTGATGCGTTGATTTATATTCCGTCAAGACCTCCGTATGATTTCTATTCAAAGGAATATGAAAAGGGCTTGCAGCTTTATACAAACGGCGTGCTTATTATGGATAAATGCTCGGATTTGCTGCCTGATTATTTCAGCTTTGTAAAAGGTATTGTTGATTCGGCAGATTTAAGCCTTAATATCAGCCGTGAAATTTTACAGCAGGATTATCAGCTTAAAATCATTGCTAAGGCGATTGATAAAAAGATTAAGAATGAACTTAAGAAAATGCTTTCAAATGACAGAGATAAGTATGAAAAGTTCTTTGAAACCTTCGGTGTTCAGCTTAAATGGGGTCTTTATGCAAACTATGGTGCTGATAAGGACAGCCTTAAGGATTTCATCCTCTTTAAATCATCTAAAGATGATAAATATGTAACCCTTAAAGAATATGTTGAATCAATGGCAGAGGGGCAGGATACAATTTATTATGCCTGCGGTGAAAGTGCTGAAAAAATTGCCCTGCTTCCGCAGACAGAAGCTGTTAAGGCAAAGGGCTATGACGTGCTCTGCTTCACTGATGATGTTGATGAATTTGCCATTCAGATGCTTATGGAGTATGACGGCAGGAAATTTGCAAACATCTGCAAGGATGAACTGAATCTCAACTCTGAGGAAGAGAAAAAGGCTCTTGATGAAAAAAACGAGGCTTCAAAGGATATGCTTGAAGAAATGAAGTCTTATCTTGACGGCGAGGTATCTTCTGTTAAGTTCACAAATTCAATCGGTAATCACGCAGTATGCCTTTCGGCAGAGGGCTATGTTTCTCTTGAAATGGCAAAGGTTTTAAGTCAGATGCCCGGCGGAAATCAGGGAATGAAGGCACAGCTTGTGCTTGAAATCAATTCAGAGCATAAACTGGCTGAAAAGCTGTTTGAGCTTTTTGCCAATGACAGAGATAAGCTTAAGGCTTACACAAA
>CAJTMQ010000038.1:9029-9268 GCA_910577215.1 uncultured Eubacterium sp.
TATAATCAGGCTCGCCTTATCAGCGGACTTCAGGTTGAAAATCCAACTGAATTTGCAGATATGGTAACCGATTTGATGTAAAAATTTACTCTTGACTTTTTAATTATTTATATGATAGAATAGCACACAATCGAGTAGCGAAAGCGTAAATCCGGATTATTTCGGACTTACGCTTTTTCTTTTTTGCGCAGGATATGATTATGGATAAAGAGAATTCAAAAAACAAAATGGCGCAGATG
>CAJTMQ010000038.1:9278-15998 GCA_910577215.1 uncultured Eubacterium sp.
AGTTAATGCTTAATATGGAATGAGAGATGCAATTACGCCTATTGTTTCATTTAATCACGGTATGAGAAGCAAAAAGAGGATGACAGACAGCATAAAATATGGTATAATATATATGTTGATAATAATGTTTGCAGGCACGAATATTTGCACTTTAAAGAACTGACTATGTTTGGCTTGAATGGATTGTGTTCCCGATTGTGAAAGCATTAACCTTGCCGGCGGTAGTTATATTTATTATCAGAGTATATAAGAAGAAAATAACTGTTTTGGAGGGATGATTTATGAAAAAAAACATAATAACAATCAGCCGTGAATTCGGAAGCGGCGGCAGAATGATAGGCAAAATGGTTGCAGAAAAGCTTGGAATTGCTTATTATGATAAGGAAATTATTGCCAAGGTTGCGGAGAAAACAGGCTTTGCAGAGGATTTTATTGAAAGAAGCGGCGAATATTCACCGTCAAAAAGTATTTTTGCATATGCTGTGGTAAGCAGAGATGCAGCCGGCTCTTCAATGGATGACTATATCTTTTCCGTGCAGAGAAAAATCATTCTTGAGCTTGCAGAGAAGGGTCCTTGTGTAATTGTCGGCAGATGCGCAGATGATATTCTGAGTGACAGGGAGGATTCGCTTCACGTTTTCATTTACGGCAATAAGGAAGAAAAAATCAAAAAGATTATGAAAACGCATAATGTTTCCGAAAGGGAAGCAGCAAAGCTTATGAAAGTAACAGATAAAAGAAGAAGCATTAACTATAATTATTATACAGACGGGCAGTGGGGTAAGGTGCATAACTATGATTTGTGCCTTAACAGCAGTGCAGTTGGCTTCGAAGCCTGTGCAGATGCGATTGTTAATCTGGTAAAATAAATACATAAAAAACCTGCAGTAGCGATACTGCAGGTTTTTATCTTTTTTTAAACTCTTTTCCGGTTATTAAAAAATCAATTGAAACATTAAAGTAGTCTGACATTTTTATAAGCATATCAAGTGACGGCTCTCTTTTGCCGTTTTCATAGTGGGATAGTGCCTCTCTGCTTATATTCAAATCAATCGCAACCTTTTGCTGATTGAGATTTTTTTCTTTTCGTATTATTTTTAGCCCTTTCAAAGTTTTCACTCCTTGACTTTATTGTAACAGTTTGTTACAATCTTTATGTTACATTATGTAACATAACGGCAGACTTTATCGTATTTGATCAATTGAATACATCTTAACTATTCTTAATAATTTCTTTATATTTTATTTGTTGACAAAATGCGTGCATTGTTATATTATGATTTCGTAAACTGTACTACGGTTGATAGTACAGTTGCAGTATGTAAAAGCAAGAGGGTAATTTAGTGAAGAACATACTTGAATATATTGAGCTTAATGCTTCAAAATATGCAGATAAAACTGCTTTTTCGGATTATGAAAATTCAATTACATATTTCGGTCTGCTTGATTGTTCAAAAAGAATAGGATCTGCTGTTTCTGCAGTGAATACAAAAAACAAGCCTGTGGCAATTTATCTTGATAAAGGTATAAATCTGCTTTGTGCAATGTTCGGTGTTGTTTACAGCGGTAATTTTTATGTTGTTATTGACAGCGAAATGCCGCCTGAAAGGATTAATAAGATTTTTACAACTCTTAATCCCGTTGCCATCATCACGGACGAAACGCATTTGGAAAACAGCAGTCAGCTTGACTTCAGCGGTGAGCGGTTTATGTTTGAAAATGCGGTATCTGCCGAAATAAATGAAGAAAGGCTTTCTGAAATAAGAAGCAGGCAGATAGATACAGATCCGCTGTATGCACTTTATACCTCAGGCTCAACCGGTGTTCCCAAAGGGGCGGTTGTAAGCCATAAGAGTGTTATTGCTTATGCAGGCTGGTTCAGCAATGCGTTTAACATAACTGCTGAAACCGTTTTCGGTAATCAGACTCCGTTTTATTTTTCAATGTCCGTTTCGGATATTTATTCAACAATAGTTAACGGTGCAACGCTTGTTATTGTACCCAAAATGTACTTTTCTTTTCCGATTAAGCTTGTTGAATTTCTTAATGAAAGAATGGTAAACACAATATACTGGGTTCCGTCTGCAATATCTATTGTTTCAAATTTAAAGCTGTTTAATTTTGCAAAGCCCGAATTTCTTAAAAAGGTGCTTTTTGCAGGTGAGGTTATGCCTACAAAGCAGCTTAATTATTGGATTAATAATCTTGGCAATGATATTCTTTATGCCAATCTTTACGGTCCTACCGAAACAACGGATATATGTACATATTATGTCGTTAACAGAAAATTCAGTGATGATGAGCCGCTTCCTATAGGAACACACTGTGATAACTGTGATGTTATGATTATTAATGATAAAGGCGAGGAAGCAGCAGTCGGCGAAGAGGGTGAGCTTTTTGTAAGAGGCGCGTTCCTTGCAAACGGCTATTATAATAATCCTGAAAAAACAAGCGAGGTTTTTGTTCAGAATCCGCTTAATTCCTGCTATCCCGAAACCGTTTATAAAACAGGGGATTTGGTTAAGGAAAATGAGCTCGGCGAAATTATGTATATAACCCGCAAGGATTTTCAGATAAAGCATATGGGCTACAGAATTGAGCTTGGCGAAATAGAAACCGCTGCAAGCTCTATGGAGAAGATGCAGGAAACTGCGTGCCTTTATGATTCTGAGAACGATAAAATTGTTTTATTTTATTGTGCGAAGAAAACAGAGGATACAGATGTTATGAAGTATCTTAAAACAAAGCTTCCGCCTTATCTTATACCGAATAAATACATAAAGGTTAAGCAGATGCCGCATAACCAAAACGGTAAGATAGACAGAAAGCATCTTAAAACATTAATTTGATTAAAAGAGGTTGACTATTATGGAAAGTTTAATTGAAATTTTAAAGAATTTAAAACCGGATGTTGATTTTGATGAAAATACAGAGCTTATCAAGAATAAGATTTTTGACAGCCTTGGTATGATTTCACTTGTTGCCGAGCTTTCAGATGAATTTGATGTTGAAATTACAGCAGAGGAAATTGTGCCTGAAAACTTTGAAACTGTTAAATCAATTTATAATATGATTAAAAGGCTTGAAGATGAGGACTAAGCAATGACCTACACTTCGTTTGTGTTTTTTATTGTATATTTCGGTATAACCTATATTCTTTATACCCTTATTCCCCAAAAGGCAAAATGGTGCGTTCTGCTTGCAGGCTCATGGGTGTTTTATGCAGTTGCATCCAATGGAAATGTTATTCCTCTTATCATATCAACCGTTGTTGTATGGGCTGCAGGTCTTATCATTCAGAAGCTTAATGATGATTTCAAGCAAAAGAGAAAGCTGATTGAAAAGTCGGAAAGAAAAAAACTTAAAGCAAAATATAAAAGTTATAAGCTTGCTGTTTTAACGGCAGGGGTGCTTGCAGTTTTAGGAATACTGCTCCTTATGAAATATTTTAATTTTCTGGGGGGCACTGTTAATAAGCTGTTTGATGCTTCAATTCCGAAGCTTGATTTTGTGCAGCCGCTCGGTATTTCATTTTATACACTTCAGGCAATCAGCTATATAACCGATATTTACAGGGGAAAGTATGAAGCATGCAGAAATCCTTTGCGTATATCGCTTTATCTTTCATTTATGTTAACAATTGTTGAAGGTCCTGTTGCACGTTATGACCAGCTTGGTACGCAGCTTAATAAATGCTCTAATTTCAGCTTTAAAAATTTCAGTTTCGGTGCCCAGCTTATTGTGTGGGGTCTGTTCAAAAAGGTTGTTATTGCAGACAGAGTCAGTGAGCTTGTAAACAATGTATTTAAGAATAATGAAGATTACGGCGGTATAGTTGTAATTGCAGCAATTCTTGCGTACACCTTGCAGCTTTACTGTGAATTTTCTGGTGTGATGGATGTTATAAACGGTCTTGGTGAAATGATGGGCATTGAAATGCCGCAGAACTTTAACCATCCGTTTTTTGCCAAAACAATCAATGAGTTCTGGCAGAGATGGCATATAACACTCGGCGGCTGGCTCAGAGATTATATCTTTTATCCGATTTCTCTTTCAAAGCCTTTTATGAAGCTTACAAAGGGTGCAAGAAAGCGGTTCAATCCTTACTATGCGAATCTTATACCAACATCCGTTGCATTGTTCTTTGTGTGGTTTGCAAACGGTATGTGGCACGGTGCAGGCTGGAAATATATTGTTTACGGTTTGTACTATTATGTGCTTATGATGCTCGGTCTGTTCCTTGAGCCTATAAGCGATAAGGTGTGCAAGGTACTTAAAATAAACAGAAAGTCAAAGCCGTATTATCTTTTTCAGATTATAAGAACCTTTGTTATTGTAAACGGCGGTATGCTGATTTTCAGGGCGGACGGACTGCAAAAAGCAATATCAATGCTTGTATCCATCTTTACGAATTTCAGCTTTAAGGTGCTTCTGCCCGGTGCAAAAAACGGTTTGGGGCTTGATATTAAGGATTATATAATCGTTGCAATAGGTATAGTAATTATTTTTGTAGTTGGTATTCTGCACGAAAAGCAGATATCGATCAGACAGAGAATTTCAGAAATGAAGTTTCCGATTAAATTTATTGTATATATGGCTGCAATTTTCGTGGTTATTATCTTCGGCGCATATGGAGATAATTACGGAGTGCAGGATCTTATTTATGCTAATTTTTAGGAAGAGCTATGAAAAACAGATTAAGTAAAATTTTCAGTAAATCAAATGTAAAAAGCGGTGCCAAGGTTATAACCTTTATGCTTGTGTTTGTAATTCTGCTTCAGGTGTTATCCGCAGGCTCGTTTTCCAAGCTGAACGCTTTATCGTATAAGAATAAATTTAACAGGGCATACAGCTTTTTAACAGAACCCGAAAATACGGTTGATATTGCAGGAATCGGCAGCAGTGATTTGTATTCTGCCTTTGTGCCGATGCAGCTTTATGAAAAATACGGCTATACAAGCACCGTGATTTCAAGTCCGCATCAGACCTGCCTGAAGTCATACAGTTTTCTGGAGGAACTCTTAAAGTGCCAGCATCCAAAGGTGTTGATTATTGAAACCGATATGTTTTATGAGGGTGCACCCGAATTTAATTCTAAGAAAATCAAAAAAGATAATACAAGTGTTATAAAAAGAAAAATAAGTGCCTTTTTAGAAAATTTCAGTGAAAAACGCTTTGAGGATATGATTGAAACACAGTTCAGCATATTTACATTTCATGATAAATGGAAGCAGACGAAGTTTTTCTCTTCTGATGACAATAAAAAGGATACCAAGGATTCGGTTTCCTGTGATCACGGTTATAATTTTAATGACAGTATTAAACCTGCACAGGCGAATGACAATATGAATCCAACAGATATTTCAGAGCCTATCCCTGAAGATAATCTGAATTATCTGAATAAAATGGTTGATTTGTGCAGGGAAAAGGGAATAGATGTTGTTCTTGTTGAAATGCCCACACAGCATTCGTGGAACTATTACAGGCACAACACAGTTCAGGCATTTGCCGATGAAAATAAGCTGCGGTTTATTGATTTTAATCTGATGTTTGAGGAATTGCAGCTTGATATTAAACTTGATTACAGGGACGGCGGCGATCATTTGAATTATTATGGTGCAACCAAAACAACTGCATACTTAAGTGATTTTCTGAATGAGACATATTCTGATATTCTTACAGACAAAAGAAATGATGAAAACTATTCCTTCTGGGAGGAATCCAATAAGGAATTTAAACAGAAGTATAATGTTAATCAGTAATCTTACAGCCAATAAGATGCGACATTCTCCGTATGCCGTAATCTTCAAATAAATTTACCCCCCCTAAAAAGAAAAGGACAGGTGCAAACCTGTCCTTTTCTTTATTAATATGCTTTTATAGATTATTTTTAAGTGACAAAAGCTCATCTTCGGTTACATATGCAGATAATGCACCAACAGCAGTAACGGCCTTTCCGCCTGTTATATTGCCGAATTTAATACAGTCCTTAAGCGGATAATCGTGAAATAGTCCATAAACAAAGCCGGCAAGAAAGGCATCTCCTGCTCCCGTGCTGTCAACATTTTTGAACTGCTCAAGGCTTGGGCAGAAGAAATAATCATCTTCGTCTATTCCTATGCAGCCGTCTTTGTCTACCTTAACAACAACCTTATCAAAATATTTTTTCAGTGCATATGCTGCATCCTTTGCATTGCTGCAGCCTGTTATTTTTAAAGCTTCCTTTTGATTAGGTGTGAAATAGTCTGCTATGGTAAGCAGCTCATCATATTTTTCAAATGTGAGCTCCTCGTCCCAACCCATATCAAGCACCATTACAGTGCCTTCTGATTTTAGTTTTTTATAAACCTCAACAAAACCGCCGGGCGCCATAAGGCACACCTTTGCACCTCTGGCAATACTGTAAAATTCTTCCTTTGCTTTGCTGTCAGGTTCAATGCTTCCTTTGCCGTATGTAATAAAGCTTCTGTCGTTTTTCAGAATTATTGCCGAGGTAATATTAAGCGGAATCTGATTTCCCTTATATAGATTAATCGGCTGTACTTTATTTTCAGTGAATTTTGATTTTGCAAATTCAGAAAAAATATCATTTCCAAGCTCGGTTGCTATTTTTGCCTCTATTCCGAGCCTGCCCAGATTTATAAGTGTTGCGGGTAATCCGCCTCCTAACTGAAG
This sequence comes from uncultured Eubacterium sp., assembly GCA_910577215.1. Classification (GTDB taxonomy): domain Bacteria; phylum Bacillota; class Clostridia; order Oscillospirales; family Acutalibacteraceae; genus Eubacterium_R. Next base: position 15,954 of record CAJTMQ010000038.1, read on the forward strand.
TGAAAAGCTGTTTGTATATATTTCTTCTCCTACATCGGGGATTTT
>CAJTMQ010000039.1:0-6527 GCA_910577215.1 uncultured Eubacterium sp.
AAAAATTAATCATTTTCATTAATACTAATTATATATTAAAACAGAATTTCTAACAATATTACTAATACAGATTTGTGTAAAACGATAAAATAATCAGCTTTTTTTGTAAAATTTGCACATTCAAATATAATATAAAGATCCACAGTGTAAAGTAAATATCTTTACACTGTGGATTGTTTATTCATTATATATAATTTCCGTTTATTTTTGACTCTTTCTGTGTGCAGTTATTATTGTATAGCTATGCGCATTAACCGTAATGATGCAGTGTTCGGTTTCTGCATACCAGTTTTTTCCGGTTCTGTATATAGTTTTTGCAGATAATATCTGCTTTTTACACCAATCAACAGCATCGACCGTATTTAAACAAAGATTTCTTTTAATCCGCTGCACTCCCATTTCTGTTGTATGCAGCTTATCAATATTATTCAATAAATCATTATTCATATCATGCACCTATTTCTTTTATAGGATGCCTTATAACTGTCTTAAGTCTGCTTTCATCACATCTTCTGGGATCGCTCAAATAAATTTCGTGATGCATTCTGCTTTCACTGAAATCACACACATACCCGTTTTTCAGTGCATAATCATTCATCACAGCAATCGTTTCAGGCTCATTATCATAAGAACCGATATGCATACACTGAACACAGACACCCTCTTCTACAGTTAAAAATTCAACCTTTGAAAAATCTGTTTTCTTCTTCTTTTCTGCTTCTTGAACTGCCCAGTTAAAATCCTTTTCGGTTACAAAATCAGGCAGTCTTATCATGGATATAAAATTGAAATTCTCTTTATGAGAATAGTCTATTTCCTTCGTGCCGTTTTGCCACCAGAAGCCTTCAAGCGGAGGCACTACATATTCAAAAAAGCCGTCTATTTTGTAACTTCCCTTATAACTCATTTTAATTGTAAAAGCAATAGCATAAAGCATCCCTATTGAATCTTTATATTCACTGTACTCCTCATTTGGATTACCCTTGCCTCTTACTGCAATATAATTCATTTTCGGAACTGTAACAATGCTCGGCTTCCTTTTTGGCATATAAAATTCCTTGTATTCCTTCTTATAGTCAAACGCCATATTTTCTCCTATCCAAATAACTTTTTCGCCATATTTTTATTCAGAATTGTGTTTGTAAGAAATTTTCCATCTTTAAAAACTGCCCAGTTATTAAATATGCAGGGAACACTTTTGGCCTTTTCAAGAGAATCAATCTTTTCAAAATGGATTTTTATATTGCTTTCCTCACTGTATTCCTGCAGTTGCGTTATGCTGTGTGCTATATACGGGCACTGCAGACTGTAAAATATAGTTATATCCTTACTATCTGTTTCCATAGACCTTGCATTACTGCAAAACTCAGGCACTTCATGATTAAAGGATAAAGCCAACAATTCATAATCTCCTATTGAATCAACAGGCTCAAAGCCGTATTTCAAAAAGAATTTCTTTTCGGAAAGAAACGGCTTTTTCTTCTTTGAGGATATAACACAAACACCGTTTTTTCCTTGTTTTCTGCTATCTTCAATGGCATATTCAAGAAGTTCTCCGCCATAGCCGCTGCCTTTATATGAACCTGCAACCCACAAACAGTAGATATAAGTAAAGTTATTCCCCTTTACAGGTGTCCATGCACTTTCAAGCGGTGCATATTCGATAAATATCTTTCCGTTTGCATTTAATTTTCTGAAAATATGCCCCTCGTCTATCCTTTGCTTCAGCCATTCCTTTTTTAAATTAACTCCGTACTGATGCTTTTTATCACTGATAGCACAGCAAAGATGCTCCTTATCAATATTTTCAGCAGTCAAATTTATATATTCAGCCATAATTTCACCTCAGGTCCATTATATAAAATAAAATATGACAACAGTGTGTCATATTTTAATAATTCTTTATACTTTTGTATAATTTTTCTCTTACTATATTCTTCAGTGCTTCAGGATAAAGCACCTTCGCATACTCGCCAAAGGATAAAATATAACCATACACCCAATCATTTTCAGGATATTGTGCACTTATGCGAAAGTTACCGTTTTCCATTATCTCAATATTGCTTTCTTCAAATTCATCATATACTCTGTAAGCCATTTCACGGCTTACTTCCATAACAAATGAAATTGTTTTTACCTTTCTGCTGCTATCCTGACGCTTTTCAGGCATTTTCCTATCAAAAGACCGCTCTGTAATTTCTATATCCTTAATTCGCGACAGCTTAAACATTCTGTAATCCTGCTTATGATCATCATAAGCAAACAGATACCACGCATTATATTTGAAGCAAATCTGAAGCGGTTCAACCTTTCTTTTGCTTTTTTCACCATACGAATTGAAATAAACAAATTTAATCTTTTTTGCCTGAAGTATTGCCTGCTTTATAGTTTCAAAACTGCTTTTCTGAACAGCAGATTTTCCCCACACTGTAAAATCAATATCAATCCAGTTTTTATTATCCTTATCAAAAACCGCTTTCATTTTATCAAACACCGCAATGTCATTTGCACTCAGCTTATTAAAACCCTGCAAAGCAAAAAGTATCTGATTCTGTTCTTCCTCGGTGAACATTGCTTTATCCAGTTTATAGCCGTCCAGCAAAGATATTCCGCCGTTTTTTCCCTTAGTCATATACACCGGTACATTCATTGAGCTTAACAGCTCTATATCCCTGTAAATGGTTCTTACGGAAACCTCAAAACGTTCTGCCAGTTCCTTAGCAGCAACCGTTTTCTTTAGCATAAGTATATAAATAATACCAAATAATCGGTTATTTTTCATTACTGTGTCCTCTTTTTTCGGTATGTCACATGTAAAGGTATACCACTTTACACAAATGTTTTATATTTCCGCCGCCTCATTCACACAGCGCAGTGCATTCAGGCTGCGCGGATAACCTATATATGGCAGACACTGAGAAATTATTTTTATTAAAAACGCTTTATGATTACCGATTTTCATATTAGCTGCCGCGTGGCTTGTAAGCTGAGGCTCACAGCCGCCCTGTGCAGCAAGAAAGCAGAATGTAATCATTTCCCGCTGCTGATAATCAAGACCTGTTCTTGTATAATAATCTCCGAAACAGTTTGCTGCAAGCCAATAATTGATGTGTCTGCTCTCTTCGGCACCTGATTTCCAGAAATCTCTCATTCCCTCTCCGAAAATATCAACCTAGCCTTAAATGCTTCAGCACCCTGACAGCCAAGAAGTGCCGCAAGAATAGCCATAAAGCGTGTCTTATCATCTAAATCATCATTGTTTACAACCTCATCAAAAGCAAAATTACTGAAAAATTCATTAAACTCAGGGTCTGTTTCCGAAAAATCCAAGCCTTTTCCCGAAAACATTTTAGTTTGATATTCCCCTGCAAAATCCGAAATACTCATTTTATCACTTCCCATTAAAGATTGTTATATTCCTCATCACTTACAGGCTCGCACCATTCAGATGATGTATTTTCACCTGGCACTTCAACCGCAATATGAACAAACCAGCTATCCTTGGCTGCACCGTGCCAATGCTTAACACCTGCAGGAATATGAACCACATCACCTGCATTCAGCTCCTGTGCAGGCTTTCCCCATTCCTGATACCAGCCTTTTCCGCCTGTGCAAAGAAGAATCTGTCCGCCGCCTTTATCCGCCTTGTGAATATGCCAGTTATTACGGCAGCCGGGCTCAAAGGTTACATTACCAATCACTACACCCTCGGTTGAAAGCATATTAAGATAGCTTTTACCAACAAAAAATTCACCAAAAGGGTTTTCCTCGCCCTTTTCAAAAATAACACTATTACTTAAATCAGACATTATAAAATCCCTCAAAAAATTAAATGATAAGTGTATTATACAGCCATATGAAGAAAATTACAAATGCCCCCGAATCAATCGGGAGCATTTTTCTTAATTATTTTTCTTCCAAAATCAGTATTCTGTTGTAATTCACACCACGTATATGAGCAGAAATTCCAACCTCCATAAGGTAAGCACCGCTCTTTACAATTATTTCACCGTCAAACTCAAAGGTGTAACACTTATCTTTATCAAGACCGTCAAAGCGAAGCGGAATTCTCTTTTTATAAAATCTTGTTCCGTTGGCTGCAATGAATACAACACTCTTTGTTTTATCATCATTAACATACTGATTCATCAGCACCTCATCTTCATCAATATCAAGAATACGATAAAGATTGCCGAACTGAACAAGTGAACGTATTTTTTTATAAAGAGCGATATTCTTTTTGCAGATTTCCAAATCCCCGCTGCTGTATTTTGTTAGATTTCCGCCTATGCCAAGTGCACCCTGCATTGCAATATTAAATCTGAAATCAAGTGAAGCAGGCTTATTGATTCCCTCAATATCCGTTACCCATGCACGCATTGCTTTGAGCGGACGGAGCATGGAAAAGCCCTTCTGAATAACCATTCTGTCTATAGCATCGGTATTATCACTTGTCCATACCTGATCATAGTGCTGCAATGCTCCAATATCGGATCTGCCGCCGCCTGAAGCACAACTTTCAAAAGCTACTTCAGGGTGCTTTTCCTTAAGCCTGTCAACAATATCATATACCGCCTTTGTGTGAAGATACCAGATCATTTTTGGATAATCAAGGTTCTCGGCACCTGTTTCGGAAAGCGGTCTGTTCATATCCCATTTAATGTATTTAATATTGTTATTTGAAAGTAAATCATCAAGAAGATTGAAAATGTATTCCTGAACATCCCGCCTTGTCATATTAAGAACAAGCTGGTTGCGAAGCTCACTTGCCATTCTTGTGTCATAATGATAAGCCCAATCGGGGTGAGCACGGAACAAATCACTGTCTGCATTAACCATTTCAGGCTCAACCCAGATACCGAAATCCATTCCAAGGTCATTAACATTTTTAATTAAATCTCCGAGACCGTTCGGGAATTTATCTTTATTAACAAACCAGTCACCAAGTCCTGCGTGGTCATCATTTCTCTTGCTGAACCAGCCGTCATCCATAACGAAAAGCTCAACACCCATATCAGCGGCAAGCTTTGCAAGGGCAGACTGATTTTCACTGTTAACATCAAACCATACTGCTTCCCATGAATTATATAAAACAGGAAGCGGCTTATCATTGAACTGCTTGGGGAACACATAATCAACAGCAAATTTGTTCATCTGGCGGCTCATTTCACCGAAGCCCTGCGTTAATCCGCAGAACACCTTAGGAGATTCAAAGGTTTCGCCGCCCTTTAAGCAATATTCAAAATCAAAATCATTAAAGCCTATTGATGTTCTGGTAATTCCGTATAGATCCCTTGAAGCAGATACCTTGAAATTTCCGCTGTAGGCAAATGCACCGAAATACACATCTCCTGATTTTTCATCTGCATTCTGATGAGCGATAAAATACGGTGAATTTGTATGAGAGGATATACCCTTCCTGCTTTCAAAAACAAGACTGCCGCCGTCGAGCACATTGCTTGTCTGCAGAAATTCTCCTCCCCATGCACCGTTTGTGTTTTTAAATGTATACGGTTTAACGGACGGAAATGAGAATTCAGCACAGAAAAGCCTTTCTGCAACAATTGACTCGCTGCCTGTATTTTTAAGAGTTATCCATCTTGAAATAATATCAAGCCCGTCAAAAATCTGATAATTCAGTGTAATTTCAAGAGGATAATGATTATCTGCAAAATGAAGCTTCAAAAGATTATCCTCTGCCTCATAACCAAGATATTTAACATTGATTTCACGGCATTTATCCGAAAATTCAACCTTTAAATCACATTCACGGTAAACTGTTGAACCGAAAAACGTGTATTCCTGCTTGAATTCATCAAGCATTGTGTGATTGGAATTTTCATCACCTATTTTTTCAACAAAATAATCATCTGCATTACATTTTTTGCCCCAATGAAGATGATGATTGTAGCCGTAATCATCAACACCTAAAACATAGTGGGTGTTTTTTGTTTCAAGAATAAAAACATTGTTCTTTACAATAACAGCCATAAGCGCCTCCGCTATTTATTTTTTTGCATATATTATCACATAAACAAACAAAAGGGTAATGGAATATGTTTTATAAAACATTAAAAATATCACATTCATCTTATGTTGCTGTTTCTGAACTGACGCGGAGAAAGCCCCGTTGTCTTTTTGAAGCAGGTTGCAAAATACTGAGGGTCTATATAGCACAACCTGTTTGATATTTCCGTTATTGTGTCATCGGAATGAAGCAGATAAAGCTTTGCTGTTTCAATTTTTGCATCCATATAATATTTGTACGGAGTTTTGCCGTATTTTTTCTTGAAAATACTTATTATATAATTCTTGGAATAATTCATTTTTTCTGCAAGCTGATCAAGTGAATATTCACCCTCAACCATTTCATCCAGTGAGTCACGAATAAGCTCTGCTCTGCTTTTTCTTAAATGAGCATCACTGTTGTGCATAGCAAGAATAATATTGAACAGAATTTTTGAAACCTCAACCAGCAGCTGCTGATAATCATAATCATTTTTCATTGCAATGCTGTAAATCTGTGC
>CAJTMQ010000039.1:6544-15494 GCA_910577215.1 uncultured Eubacterium sp.
TTTCAAGATTCAGATTCTCAAACAGGTATGTATCCTTAGGCAGAAATTCATCAATAAGGCAGTGTGCCACATTGCCGTTAAAAATAATCCAGTATTTATGCCACAAATCGTTTTTATCTGAAAAATATCTGTGCCTGCTGCCTTCAGTCAATAAAACAACGCTGTTTGCCTTTGGGCAAAGTGTCTGTCCGTTAATTTCGAGCGTGCCGCTGCCCGAAACAATGTATTCAAGTGCCATAAGGTCTGAGCATTCACGTTCAATATAATAATTCTCATCACAAAAGGTTTCACCGACAATAGATATATCTATCGGATTTTCTCTTGTAACAAAAGAGTTAAATATCTTTGTATTTTCCATAAATAAGCCCCATAAAAAACTAAGATACGTTAACAATATCACAAATCCCGCTGCAATTCAATATATAATAACAGTTTTATAAAAGCCGAATGCCAAGGCTGACTATTTTCTGTATGATGATGGTGTTAATTGCTTATATTTTTTAAATGTTCTTGAAAAATAGCTCATATCATTAAATCCGCAGGAAAATGCAATTTCAGTTATTGAGTCATTAGTTAAATTCAGCTTTTCACAAGCACATTCAATACGATAGTAATTCAGATACTCTATAGGCGTTTTTCCCGTAAAGCCTGCAAACGCACGGCAGAAATACTTTGATGACATTCCTGCCACCGCCGCCAGCTCATCAAGAGTAATAGGCTCTTTATAATTATTCCTTATATAGGTTAAAACATTTTTCAGCCTTATTATCTGATTTCTGTTAATATGGGCAGGAAGTCCGCTGCCGCTTCTCAGAAGCCTTCCCATAAGCTGCCATAACAGCCCAACTGTTATCCACTCATAACCCTTTTGCTCTGTTTCCATTGCCTGAAAGATTCTGTCGGCAAGTTCAGCCTCCGCACTTTCCTTTCTTAATGCTCTTGAAAAACCATTTTCATTGCCAAGAAATTCCGCAGCGGATTTCGAGCAAAGCGGTGTATCATGAAGAAGCGTGCCCAAATCAAATACAACACATTCATACACACAGTTGTTCGGTGTGCCGCCGTGAACAACACCATCACCTATCCAAGCACAATCTCCCTTTTCAAGTTCAACAATCTGACCGTCTAAAGACAGTGTAAAACTTCCGCTTAAAACAAGAATAAGCTCATATTCAAGATGCCAGTGCAGCGGCATCTGATAGCGAGGCTCATTTTCATCAACATAGTAAAGCTCAATAGGAAAATCAAAGGTTCCTCTTTTTTTGTATTCGTGCAATTCGCTGTAATTCATAATAAAGTTCCTAAAAAGTGAATATTGTTATAGTTCATCCCTAAAATAAACCAAGAAACATAATAGTAATTATAATATAATACAATTATAACTATAAGTCAATCAGGAGGTTTATTATGCAAAATATTGATGAAATCAAAGAGCAGATATGCGATGTCTGCCACAAAACATGGCAGCTTGGCTGGGTTGCCGCTAATGACGGCAATGTAAGTGTAAGGCTTGAGGATGGTAACATTCTTGCCACTCCTACAGGTATGAGTAAATCATTCATTACACCTGACAAGCTTGTACTTCTTGACCCTGCGGGTAATGTGCTTGAAGCGGCAGACGGACTCCGCCCGTCAAGCGAAATCAAAATGCATCTTCGTTGCTATGACAAGCGTGATGATGTTATGAGTGTTATTCACGCACATCCTCCGGGAGCAACAGGCTTCGCTGTAGCGCATAAGGCAATGGATATGTACAATATGATTGAAGATGTTGCTGTTATAGGTGCTGTTCCGCTTACACCTTACGGTACACCATCTACCATTGAGGTTCCGAACGCAATTGAGCCTTATCTGGAGGAGCACGATGTTATGCTTCTTGAAAATCACGGTGCACTTGCAGTCGGAAGTGATGTTATAACCGCCTTTTACAGAATGGAAAGCCTTGAGCTTTGGGCCAAAATAACAATCAATGCCGTTATACTCGGCGGCAGCCACGATATCAGCAGAGATAATATTCAGAAGCTGATTGACCTTCGAGGATATTACCGTGTTACGGGCAGACACCCGGGCTACAAGCAGTTCAACGGAGATGATGATCTGCTTCATAAAAAGGACTAAAGGAGATATACATATGCTTAAAGGAATATCACCTGTTCTTTCTCCCGATTTATTAAAGGCCCTGGCTGAAATGGGACATAGTGACAGGCTTGTTATTGCAGACGGCAATTTTCCGGCCGAAAGCATCGGAAAAAACTCCATTGTTATCCGTGCAGACGGTCATGGCGTACCTGAAATTCTTGATGCAGTTCTTGCCCTTCTTCCGCTTGATTCATATGTTGAAAAGCCTGTTTCTCTTATGGAGGTTATGCCCGGCGATACCTGCGGCACTCCCGAAATATGGAAAACATATAAGAACATTCTGGAAAAGCACGAGCCTGACAACTGTGAAATAGCTATGGTTGAACGATTTGCATTTTATGAAGAAGCCAAAAGTGCCTATCTTATTATTGCTACAGGCGAAACTGCAATTTACGCAAATATAATGCTTCAAAAGGGTGTTGTTGTATGAAAAAAACAGTAATAGCATTTGATTTCGGTGCTTCAAGCGGCAGAGCAATTAAAGCAACTTATGAAGATGAAAGGCTCAGCTATAAAGAAATCCACCGTTTTGACAACGTGCCGATTTATGAAAACGGCGTAATGTGCCACAATTACAAAATGATTTGCGGTGAGATCGACAAGGCACTTGAAAAGGCAGGAACAATTGACAGTATCGCTTTTGATACCTGGGGTGTTGATTACGGTTTGCTTGATAAAAACGGCCATCTTATTAAATCACCTGTTCATTACAGAGATACGCGCACAGACAGCGCCCCTGAAAAGGTATTTGAAAAAATTTCACCAAAAGAACTTTATGAAGAAACAGGCAATCAGATAATGCCTATAAACACGCTGTTTCAGCTTACCTGTGAGGAAGAAAGCAATGCAGATAAATTGCTGTTTATGCCTGATTTATTCGCATATTATCTTTGCAAAAAGGCTGTTTGCGAAAAGACAATTGCTTCCACCTCGCAGATGCTTAACCTGAAAACAGGGAGCTGGAGCAAAACCGTCTGTGATAAATGCAGTATCAATACTTCTCTTTTTGCAGATATCTGCAATAGTGCAACAGTTATAGGCGAAAAGGACGGTGTTAAGATTATTGCGGCAGCAGGGCATGATACACAGTGCGCTATAGCGGCAATGCCTGCCGAAAAAGAAACAACACCTGCATTTTTATCCTGCGGCACATGGTCTTTAATAGGCTGTGAACTTGACAAGCCAATTTTAACCGAAAAAAGCCGCATTGATGAGCTTTCAAACGAGCTTGGTGCAAACGGTAAAATCAATTATCTGAAAAACATAAGCGGCTTGTGGCTTATCCAGGAAACACGCAGAGCATTAAAAAGAAACGGACTTGATTATACTTACAATGATTTAGAGCAGCTTGCAAGAAAGGAACAACCCTTTACCTGCTTTATAGACCCTGATGATTCGGCATTTGCAACCGAAGGTGATTTACCGCAGAGAATAAGAGATTTCTGCAAAAAAACAAATCAGCCTGTTCCTGAATCAACAGGAGCAGTTATCCGCTGCATCTATGAAAGCCTTGCTATGAAATACCGCTTTGCAATTGAACAAATCAGTGAAAACACAGGAAAAGTATTTGACGTGCTTCATCTGCTCGGAGGCGGAACGAAAGACAGCTTCCTCTGCCAGATGACGGCGGACAGCCTTGGCTTTGATGTTGTTGCAGGTCCTACCGAAGCAACAGCTATAGGCAACATAATGCTTCAGCTTATTGCACTCGGCGAAATTGAAGGCATAGACAAAGCAAGAGAAATAATCAAAAAATCCGAAAACGTAAAAACATACAAACCTCTTAACCACGAGGAATGGCAAAGAGGATATGAAAAATACTGCAAAATCATTTTGAATAAATAACGGAGGTAAAATTTATGAATTATCCAAAAATAGGCATTCGCCCTACAATTGACGGAAGATGGGGCGGCGTTCGTGAAAGCCTTGAAAAACAGACTATGGGTATGGCAACAGCTGCCTGTGAACTTATTGAAAGCACGCTTCGCTACCCTGACGGCTCACCTGTTCAGTGTGTTATTTCAGACACAACAATCGGCGGCGGTGCTGAAGCTGCAAAATGTGCAGAGCAGTTTTCAAAGGAAAATGTTGTTGCAACGCTTACAGTTACGCCCTGCTGGTGCTATGGCTCCGAAACCTTTGATATGGACCCGCAGACCATTAAAGCCGTTTGGGGCTTTAACGGTACAGAGCGTCCCGGGGCAGTTTACCTTGCTGCCGTTATGGCTGCTTATGCACAGAAAGGCTTACCTGCATTTTCGATTTACGGCCACGATGTTCAGGATATGGCTGATACCGAAATCCCGGCTGATGTTGCAGAGAAAATTCTTCGCTTTGCACGTTCAGCTGTAAGCATCGGCTGGATGAAAAACAAGGCATATGTTAACCTTGGCGGCGTTTCAATGGGTATTGCCGGCAGCTACTGCAATGCAGATTTGTTCCAGAAATACTTCGGCATTCGTGCCGAATGGGTTGATATGACCGAAATTGTACGCAGAATAACACTTGAAATCTATGATAAGGATGAATACGAAAACGCATTAAAATGGGTGAAGGAAAACTGCAAAGAGGGCTTTGACTGCAATGCAGGCAAGGATTTGCCTGAAATCATCACAAAGTCCAAAGTTGTTCCTGCTGACAGGGACTGGGAATTCATCACAAAAATGACCATGGTTATGCGTGATATTCTTTTCGGCAACAAAAAGCTTGATGAAATGGGATGGCACGAGGAAGCACTCGGCAAAAATGCAATTGCAGGCGGCTTTCAAGGTCAGAGAAACTGGACCGACTGGCTTCCGAATGCAGACTTCACAGAAGCAATTATGGCATCTACCTTTGACTGGAACGGTACGAAAATGCCCACACCTTTTGCAACTGAGAACGACACATTAAACGGCGTTGCAATGATGCTCGGCACATTAACAACAGGCACCTCCCCGTGCTTCCACGATGTTCGTACCTACTGGAGTCCTGAGGCATGTGAGCGTGTTACAGGTGTTAAGCCTGACGGCGTTGCTGCAAACGGCTTTATTCACCTTATCAACTCCGGTGCAACTGCTCTTGACGGCAGCGGCGCATGCAGAAATGAAAAGGGCGAGCCTTGTATGAAGCCTTTCTGGGAAATGAAAAACGAGGATATCAAAGCCTGCCTTAATGCAACGGACTGGTGCAGAGCAAACTATGAATACTTCCGCGGCGGCGGCTTCTCAAGCCACTTCAGATGCCGTGCAGAAATGCCTGTTACAATGCTTCGTGTTAATGTTGTGGACGGCATTGGTCCTGTACTTCAGCTTGCTGAGGGTTATACAGCAGATTTACCTGATGAAATTCACAACACAATTGATGTAAGAACAGACAGAACATGGCCCACAACCTGGTTTGCACCAAGACTTACAGGTAAGGGTGCATTCAAGGATGTTTACAGCGTTATGGCTAACTGGGGTGCTAACCACGGTGTTACCGTTTACGGCCACGTTGGTGCAGATTTAATTACCCTTGCAGCTATGCTGCGCATTCCTGTTAATATGCACAATGTGCCTGAGGATAAAATCTTCCGCCCGCACGCTTGGGCTGCCTTCGGCACAGAGGACACACAATCTGCTGACTATCGTGCCTGTGCTGCCTACGGACCTCTTTATAAGTAAATTAAAGCATATAAAAGCGGTGACTTTTTCAAGTCACCGTTTATATTTTTTGTATTAAATCATAAAATGTAGTGAAAAGAGGTAATGCTTATGAGAACTATTGAATACAACCGAAGCACAGCTGTTGAATATGCCAAGAAATGGGCATTTGAACGCAACCCGGGTTATTATGATTTTGACGGTATCGGCGGTGACTGCACAAACTTTGCATCACAGTGCCTTTATGCAGGCAGCGGTGTAATGAATTATACAAGAGATGTCGGCTGGTATTACATAAGTGCAAATGACAGAGCCGCCGCGTGGTCAGGTGCACAGTATTTTCACAATTTTATAACCGCAAACAGCGGTGTTGGTCCTGTTGCTGTAAATTCAGATATAAGCAATTTACAGCTTGGAGATTTTATTCAGCTTCATAATGGCACCGAATTTTACCACACACTGATCATAACAGGTTTTTCGGGCAGTGAACCGCTTATTGCCGCTCACACAAGAGATGCCTATATGACACCGCTGAGCCTTTATACCTATGCCGAGCCGTTCGGACTGCATATTACAGGTGTTCATGTTTGGTAAAAAGAAATCGGCTTCCCTTATCAGGGAGCCGATTTCTTTTTATTCAAAATATCCTTTATATGCAATCTCATAACTGCTATCGGGAAACAGATAATTGTATAAATCTATAAAATAATCATCCGTCATGCTTGCAATATAATCAACAACAATCTGGTGCTTATCCTCCTCAATATAAGGAACTTCACGGGTGTAATAGGACTTGTCAATAAGATTGATATGATGAGTGAAAATTTTTGATGATTTATTTCCGCTTTCAATATCCGAAACAAGTCTGTTATACATTTCAAACATCATAGGTCTTATTGATTCATTATACTGCTTCTCAATTGCATCATTTTTATAGATTATATCAAAATTATTCTTTTTAACCTCAACAAGAGCATCATAGTGCTCCTTATCAAGCATGATGTAATTCTTTCCATAGCTGTTTTCAATTATATTAACAACAAGATTATTTATAATTTCAGCATTTGTTCTGCCGATTGTTGTATCTCCGAAATTGTAATCAGCAGGAATAATTTTAGCCTTAACCGCATCCTGCCTGTCCTTGCCGAGATACGCAATCATATCACACACACGCACAACACAGCCTTCTAAAGTAGACGGCATAAGTGCCTTATTATGCTTAATATCAAGGCAGCAGTTTTCAATTTCTTCATCAAGCTGTGCAAAGCTTTCCATTGTTTTCGGTACATATTCCTTGCATTCAAATTCACCGTTGTGGCTGATAATCCCGTTTAAGGTCTGCAATGATAAATTCAGCGGATAAATAGAATCAAGCACTCTTGCGGAATGAATGTTATGTGAAAAATACCTGCTTGTTTTTTCATTATATATTTCGTTCAGAATACGCTCCCCTGCGTGACCGAACGGTGTGTGCCCTATATCGTGGCCAAGTGCAATTGCTTCTATCAGGTTAAGATTCAACCCAAGAATAGAGCCGATATTCCTTGCAATATGCGAAACAAGCTGAACGTGAATGGCACGGTGACTGATGTCATCGTTTTTATAGAAGGAAAACACCTGCGTTTTATCCTGGTAGCGGTTGTAAAACGGACTGTGAATAATTTTGTCAATATCTCTGCTTGACGCACTGCGCCATAATGATGCTTTGTCGCGGCTGCTGTCACGGCGGACAATGTTTTTTTCATTAAATGCAAGACCGAGATTGATGTTATTTTCTCTGTCATATTCAATTCTTTCCTGCAAATCCTTGCTTAGCTTTTCGTATTTCATAATAAAACCTTCAAAATGCTTTTTTATCATTATACAATATTTCCCATAAAAAGCAAAGAAAAAAGGCTTCCTCAAACGAGGAAGCCAACCATATTTATATTATTTTGATTTCTTCTTTTTTCTGATTACAGCCGTTACAACACCTGCTGCTGCGGCTAAAACAACAGCCCCTGCTGCACCGCCGATAACACCCGGAATAAATTTATTTTTGTATTCGGCATATCCGTGTTTATCTTTATATGCAGGCTTAACCTTGTATCCAAGAAGTTCATCGGCATAAATAATCTCAGTATCAAAATCTGTCAAATTATTTTCATGCAGTGTAATTGTTCTTACACCGTGATTCCAGCCATAGCTGTAATAACCTGCTGCCGGAACGGCACAAAGCCATATGCCGTCTACCTGACCGAGATAATCATTCGGATGATCGTGGCCGAAAAATGCGCCGATAATATCACCCTGCTCCTTCCATGTCCGAAATTGATCGTGCTGGACATCGGCAGGGCACGGTCCCTCCTGAAAGCTTCCCTGAATGACATCTGAGTTTGCTTTCCAGTAATTATTCTTAAACATTGCTGTGTTGCCGCGAACATAGCCTGATTTTGGTGTGCCTGATGAATCAGCAAGCTGATAAACCTCCGGAACGGCAATGTGCTGGAACAATAATGACGGCAGCGCAACGCCTGCGTTAGCCTCTTTAAGCTCATTTGATGTTCTTATGTACCACTCTGCCTGATCAGGCTGAACATAGCCATAGCCGCCTTCAGCCGCATATGGGTTTGAATCTATAAGCCAGAGATTGAAAATATCCTTTGCTGCTGCACTGTCCTTAATAAGCAGATTGTAGTTTCCGCAGCCTGTAAGCTCTTCTCCCTCAATAGCAAGGCAGGTTTTGTATTCCTGATAGATTGAGAGCTGAAATTCCTTTGCTTCCTCTTCCGTCATTTTGTTATTTTCATCCGTTAAGCCCTCGTGATCGTGGTTTCCGAAAACAATTGCAAACGGAACACCTCTTGAATCAACAGGCTCAATAATCTTACGGATTGCCGTGGCAGTTTTCTCCTTGTCAACATTTTTCCACCAGCCTGCAATGTTATCTCCGAGAAAAACAACTAAATCAGGATTAACCTTATCCAAAGCGTTGTTTATAATGTCCAGCATTTCCTGCTGAGGAGTATCTGTATCCTGCGGGTCTGCAATTGCAAGGATTTTAAATTCTCCGTTTTCATTAAATTTAAGTTCCATGGCTTCCTCCGTGCTTTCCTGCTCCTCGGCATATACCGTAAACGGCATTGCGGCTGCCGAAAGCATTGTGCAGCACATAAGTATTGCTGCTGCTTTTTTTAAGATTTTCATAA
>CAJTMQ010000040.1:0-7737 GCA_910577215.1 uncultured Eubacterium sp.
ATAATACAATTCGCAAACTAAAAAAATATTTTATGCCGTATCTATTGAAAAAGAATATCGTATATTGTAAAATATATAAAAATAAAAAGCGGAGGACATTTTATGAAAAAAGTTGCTATTATTATGGGCTCAGACAGTGATTTGCCTGTTGTTACCCCTGCAATCAAACAGCTTAAGGATTTGCAGATTGAAACTGAGGTAAGAGTTATGAGTGCTCACCGCACACCAAAAGAAGCACAGGCTTTTGCAGAAGCAGCAATTGATAATAATTTTGGTGTAATTATTGCGGCTGCAGGTATGGCAGCTCATCTTGGCGGAGTTCTTGCGGCTTCAACAACTCTTCCGGTAATCGGTATTCCTTGCTCAGCAAAGGTGCTTGACGGTATGGATGCAATGCTTGCAACAGTTATGATGCCGCCAGGTATCCCTGTGGCAGCAGTTGGTGTTAATGCAGCAAAGAATGCGGCACTGCTTGCAGCAGAAATTCTTGCAGTTGG
Source organism: uncultured Eubacterium sp. (assembly GCA_910577215.1). Lineage (GTDB taxonomy): Bacteria > Bacillota > Clostridia > Oscillospirales > Acutalibacteraceae > Eubacterium_R. The sequence goes on from CAJTMQ010000040.1 coordinate 498, forward strand.
CGATGATACTTTAATGAATAAGCTTCAGGAAATGAGAAAAGAAATGGCTGCTGCTGTTATTGAAAAGGATAAGGCATTGCAGGAAAAAATCAGAGAAATATAAATTTTAGAATATAGGAGTTATCTTATGGAAAAAAGTTTCAGCGAAAGCTATGCAGCAGCAGGTGTTGATGTAACAGCCGGCTATGAATCTGTAGAACTTATAAAATCTCACGTTAAAAGAACCAATATTCCCGGGGTAATAGGCGGAATCGGCGGCTTCGGCGGAATGTTTGAAATTGCGGCAAAGGAATATAAAAATCCTGTTCTTGTTAGCGGAACAGACGGTGTAGGCACAAAAATAAAGCTTGCTATGCTTATGGACAAGCATGATACAATCGGTATTGACTGCGTTGCAATGTGCGTTAATGATGTTGCCTGCAGCGGTGCAAAGCCGTTGTTTTTCCTTGATTACATTGCCTGCGGAAAAAACTATCCTGAAAAGATTGCTGAAATTGTTAAGGGTGTGGCAGACGGCTGTGTTCAGGCAGGCTGTGCTCTTGTAGGCGGCGAAACTGCAGAGCACCCCGGACTTATGCCGAATGAGGATTATGACCTTGCAGGCTTTACCGTAGGTATCGGTGACAAGGATAAGCTTGTTTCAGGTGATAATCTTAAAGCAGGTGATGTCCTTATCGGTGTGGCTTCATCGGGCATTCATTCAAACGGCTTTTCTCTTATCAGAAAGGTATTTGATATTAACGAGGAAACCATTAAGGTTTATTATGATGAGCTTGGAAAGACTCTCGGTGAGGAACTTATCACTCCAACAAGAATTTACGTTAAGCCTCTTCTTGCTCTTATGGAAAAGGTAACAGTTAATGCAATCAGTCATATCACCGGCGGCGGTTTTTATGAAAATGTGCCTCGTATGCTGAAAGAAGGATTTACTGCTTATATCGAAAAGGATAAATGTTTTAAAAAGCCTATATTTGATTTGATTCAGAAAACAGGAGGTATCCCTGAAAGAGATATGTATAACACCTTTAATATGGGCACAGGTCTTGTTATTGCTGTTGACAGTGACAAGGCAGATGAAGCAGTAAAAATTCTTAAAGATGCCGGTGAGGATGCTGCTGTTATCGGTGAAATCAGAGCAGGTGAAATGGGAGTAGAATTGGTATGATGAATATAGCTGTATTTGTTTCAGGCGGCGGAACAAATCTTCAGGCTCTTATTGATGCGCAGGATAGAGGAGAAATCAAAAACGGAAAGATAACCTTTGTTCTTGCATCAAATGATGGTGCTTATGCTCTGAAGAGAGCGGAAAATGCAGGTATTCCAAGTGCTGTTGTAAGCAGAAAATCATATAGCTCGAAGGCTGAATATGATGAGGCTATTCTTGATGTGCTTGCTGATAAAAATATTGATTTGATTGTTCTTGCAGGCTTCCTTTCCATTCTGGGAGAGGAGCTTGTAAGCAAATACAGAAACAGAATTATAAATATTCATCCAAGCCTTATCCCTCTTTTTTGCGGAGATGGTTTTTACGGCAAAAGGGTGCATACAGCTGTTCTGAACAGCGGTGTTAAGGTAACAGGTGCAACTGCTCATTTTGTGAATGAAATAACAGATGGCGGTGCCATAATTCTTCAGAAGGCTGTTCCTGTTGAGCAGGGAGATACTGAGGATATTCTTCAATATCGGGTAATGCGTCAGGCAGAATGGGAAATACTTCCCAAAGCAGTTTCACTTTTTTGCGAGGGCAGAATTAAAATAAACGGAAATAAAACAGAAATTATTTAAGGTGATAAAATGAAAGTAGTTAACATAGCGGAAGAATTATCTTCAAATGCATACCCGGGCAGAGGTATTATACTCGGCAAAACACCTGACGGAAAAAAAGCAGCAATTGCTTACTTCATAATGGGCAGAAGCGAAAACAGCCGCAACCGTATTTTTGAGGTTAATGACAGGGGCGGAATCCGTACCAAGGCTTTTGATGAATCAAAGATGACAGATCCGAGCCTCATTATCTATAACCCCGTTCTGAAGCTTGAAGGAAAAACAATCGTTACCAATGGTGATCAGACTGATACGATATATGATTTTATGAAGGATGGTCATTGCTATCGTCATGCTCTTTTAACACGTGAATTTGAGCCTGATGAGCCTAACTATACCCCAAGAATTTCAGGTGTTGTTAAGCCTAACGGTGATTATAATTTGTCTATCCTTAAATCAAATATGGGTAAGCCTGAATGCTTAAGATATTTCTTTGAATATCCTGCTCAGGCCGGCTTAGGTCATTTTATTCACACCTATAAATGTGACGGCAATCCTATTCCGTCCTTCGAGGGAGAGCCTACTCCTGTTGCAGTTGAAACAAATGATATTGATGAATGGACAGATGTTATCTGGACTAATCTTAATGAAGATAACAAGGTTTCACTTTTCACCCGTTTCATCAATCTTGAAACAGGCGAAGAGGAAGAAAGAATTGTAAATAAAAATAAATAATTATAATGCTTTCAAGGAGTAATGTAAATGTATCAGGCATTAAATACAAGATATGATGAAATGGTATATAATAAATGCGGTGAAAGCGGATTAATGCTTCCTGCAATTTCTATCGGCTTATGGCAGAATTTCGGTGACTGTGCTGATTACGATACCATGAAAGACATAATTTTAACTGCCTTTGATAACGGCATTACTCATTTTGATCTTGCAAATAATTACGGACCTGCTCCGGGAGCAGCTGAAATTAATTTTGGCAGAATATTTAAAGAAAATCTGAAGCCATACAGAGATGAAATCATTATAAGTACAAAGGCCGGCTATGAAATGTGGCAGGGACCTTACGGCGGCAGGGGCGGAAGCAGAAAGTATCTTACTGCTTCTCTTGATCAAAGTCTTAAAAGAATGGGGCTTGATTATGTTGATATATTTTATCATCATTGTATGACGCCTGAAACACCGTTGTCTGAAACAGCTCTTTGTATGTCTGATATAGTTAGACAGGGGAAAGCGTTATATATAGGAATTAGTAATTATGACGGGCATCATATGCAAAAAATGCATAGTAAATTTACAGAATATAATGTACCGTTTATAATAAATCAGAATCGTTATTCTTTGTTTGATAAAACTATTGAAACAAATGAATTAAAGTGTGCATCTGCTTCTGCAGGAACGGGCATAATTGCCTTTTCTCCTCTTGCACAGGGTCAGCTTTCCGATAAGTATGCAGATGGCATTCCCAAAAATTCACGCTTGTATAACAATGATGCTTTGCAGAAAAAGGTTGGTTATGATACCCATCGCCAAATGCAGATTAAACAGCTGAGTGATATTGCAAAGAAGCGGGGTCAAAGTCTCTCACAGCTTGCAATTCAGTGGCTGCTCAGAGATAAGGATATAACCTCTGTTCTGGTTGGTGTTCATTCCAGGGAACAGCTTATGGAAAACTTGCATGCGTTAAAATGTAATCCGTTGAGTGATTCCGAACTGATTCAGATAAACGCAATAAGTAGTAATTAAATATAAAATTCGTTTTAAGGAGCAAAAAATGAAAGTTTTAGTAGTAGGCAGCGGCGGAAGAGAGCATGCCTTAATCAGAAAAATTAAAGAATCACCAAAGGTTACGGAAATTGCATGCTGTCCGGGAAACGGCGGTATTTCCTATGATGCACAATGCTATCCTGTTTCTGCAACGGATATAGACGGCGTTGTTCATATTGCAAAGGAAATCAAGGCAGATTTTGTTGTTGTTGCACCTGATGATCCGCTTGTTGCAGGTATGGTTGATGCACTCAACGAAGCAGGCTTTGCTGCCTTCGGTCCAAAGGCAGATGCCGCAATAATTGAGGGCTCAAAGGTGTTTTCAAAAAATCTTATGCTTAAATATAATATTCCTACTGCTGAATACAAGGTGTTTGATAAGGCAGAGGATGTCATTTCCTATGTTCGCGAAAAAAATGAATTTCCGACGGTTATTAAGGCAGACGGTCTTGCACTCGGAAAGGGTGTAATTATTCCTGAAACTCTTGAAGAGGCAGAAGCAGGCATCCGTGAGATTATGGAGGATAAGATTTTCGGCGAAAGCGGTAACAATGTTGTTGTTGAAGAATTTCTTACAGGACCGGAGGTTTCCGTGCTTGCTTTTACGGACGGCAAGTGTGTTAAGCCTATGGTTTCATCTATGGATCATAAGCGTGCACTTGACGGTGATAAAGGTCTGAACACAGGCGGTATGGGCACTGTATCTCCGAACCCGTACTACACCGATGATATTGCAAAGGAGTGTATGGAAAAGATTTTTGTGCCTACAATCAATGCAATGAATGCAGAGGGAAGAACCTTTAAGGGCTGCCTTTACTTTGGTCTTATGATTACGCCGAAGGGTCCTAAGGTTATTGAATACAACTGCCGTTTCGGTGATCCTGAAACACAGGTTGTGCTTCCTCGTTTAAAAACAGATATTATGGAAATTTTTGAAGCAATCAATAACGAAACACTTTCCGATCTTGAAATCGAATGGTCTGATGAGGCTTGCACCTGCGTTGTAATTGCATCAGGCGGTTATCCTAAATCATATCCAAAGGGACTTGAAATTACAGGTCTTGAAAACGGACAGCGTGACGGAGTTATTGTTTATCATGCAGGAACTGCTCTTAATGACGGCAGGCTTGTTACGGCAGGCGGCAGAGTGCTTGGTGTAACTGCCCTTGGCAGTGATTTGCAGGAGGCTCTGAATAAATCATATGCAGCAGTTGAAAGCATTGATTTTGAAAATAAGCATTACAGAAAAGATATAGGTCAAAAAGCACTTAATGCTTTAAAATAATTCAATATAAACACAAAGCCGTTATCATTTTATGATAACGGCTTTGTTCTTTTATGCTTCTATTGCTTTTGCGGTGAATTCGGCTGTGCCTGCACCTCCTGCATCGTCAATGCTCTTTTTGAAGCGTTCGTCTGAAATATACATTTGTCCTAAGCCCCTTAGGATTTCATCCGTGCAGGTGTAATAATTTTCAGTGATGAAATTTTGAAGCTTTTTAATCAGATTTTGTGCTTCTTCGCAGTAGGGCGAAAGATGCTTAATTTTTCCAATCTCTGCAAAAATTTGCATGAGTTTATCGGTTTTATCTGCCGAATCATAATGCTTTTGTATATATTCCTTATAAGCATCGGTGCATCCCCATTTTTGTTTTGCCTCATCGGCATACTTTTTAATTTCTGTTTTATCAAATGTTGAAAAATTCATATTTTCAGTTCCTTTCGTTAAAATTTCACGAGCGGAAATAATAATTTCATCCAGTCTGTTTCTCTGCAATTCAAGCAGCTTAATTTGTTCTTCCAGAGCCGTTTTTGTATTAAAGTCTGAACTATCAAGAATTGCTTTAATTTCTTTGAGCGGAAACTGCAGTTCACGAAACAGAAGTATACTGTGCAGCCGCTCAAGAGCCGTATCGTCATACAGCCTGTAGCCCGCATCTGTTGTCTTTGTTGGCTTCAGCAAATTTATTTCATCATAATAATGAAGTGTGCGCACGCTGATGCCTGTTAATCTGCTTATTTCCTTAACCGTTTTCATCATTATCCCTCCCGGTAACTATAATATAAACTATAACGTAAGGTGAGAGTCAATAGCAAATCAAAATTTAATATCATTTTATTTGTACCTGTGCTATAATTATACTATAGAAAACAGCAAAAAGAGAGGTTATAAAAAACTGATATGTTAGAGTTAAGACAATACAAGGCTTGTGATGCACACATTATAACAATGTGGCTTAAAAATGAATATGCCTTTCGTCAATGGAGTGCGGACAGATATGAAAGCTATCCGATAACAGCCGAGGATATGAACAGCTATTATTCTCAATATGTCAGTGGTGAACTGTATAAATTAACGGCTGTTGATGAAAATGAAGTAATCGGTCATCTTACAATACGATTTATTGATGAGGAGAAAAAGATTGCTCGTCTTGGCTTTGTAATTGTTGATGACGGCAGGAGGGGAAAAGGCTACGGAAAACAGCTTGTTTTATCTGCACTAAAATATGCCTTTGATGAATTGAGAGTTAATAAAGTAACCTTGGGTGTATTTGAAAATAATAAACCTGCTGTAAATTGTTATTTGTCCTGCGGATTCAAGACAGTTAAAAGAGAAATAACAGAAAGCTATCAATGTATGGGTGAGATTTGGAAATGCATTGAAATGGAAACAGATAAATCGGACTTTATTATGAGGTGAAAGTGATGTCCTGGTATTTTATAGTTGATACATATATTGATGAAGAAAGCGGTCGGGGGCAATATGATGATTACATAAAGCAAGTTAAGCCGATTGTAGAAAAATACGGCGGTACATATCTTGTAAGAACAGAAAATTTGTATAGTCTGTGTGAAAAAAGAACTCCCCAGCGGGTTATTGTAATCAGATTTGATACAAGGGAACAATTGGATTATTGTTTTTCTTCTGATGAATATAAAGCCATTATGTCAAAACGCAAGAATAGTGTTGACAGCAGAGCCATTATTGCGGAGGGGTTATGAATAAGGCAATATAATTAAAAAACTAAAGAAAGGATTACTCAATAAGCAATGAGTAATTAAGGAGTCAATCAATATGCGAAAACACTATATTGATAATTTAAGATGGATTACAATTTTACTCCTTATTCCGTATCACGCTGCAATGGCTTGGAATGTATGGGGCGAGCCTAATTATATATTTTTTGAGAGCAATAGAATAATCAGCAGTATTATTGTGTTTTTGAGCCCTTATTTTATGCCTCTGCTGTTTGTTCTGGCAGGTGTCAGTACAAGATTTGCGCTTCAAAAGAGATCGCCGGGTTCGTATGCTTTTGAACGGGTAAAAAAACTGCTGATACCTTTTACGTTCGGAACACTGATTTTTATGCCGATAATGACATATATTGCAGATAAATTCAACTATGGATATAATGAAAATCTGTTTAAGCATTACGGCATTTTCTTTACAAGGTTTACCGATTTAACAGGTGCTGACGGCGGCTTTTCTTTAGGACAATTCTGGTTTTTGATATATCTGTTTTTTATTTCAGTTACGGCACTCGGAATAATCGTTTTGCAGAAAAAGTTTTTTTCTGTAAAAAAATCTGCACCGCTTTGGCTTATGTGTATTTTAGGATTACCTCTGCCGTTTCTGAGCGAATTGCTCTCTATAGGCGGAAAAAGTCTTGCAGAATATCTATATTTATTTTTGATT
>CAJTMQ010000040.1:7758-15373 GCA_910577215.1 uncultured Eubacterium sp.
AAAGTGCAATCAACAAGGCAGAAAAGTACAAATGGTTTTTCCTATTGATTGGATTAGCGGCAGCAATACTTAATGTGTATCTGTTTATATGGTCTGATATACAATATCCCATATTTAATACGGCTGCAAAATTTTTGAGTGAATGGTTTATGATTATTGCATTGCTCGGGGCAGGAAAAGGAAGAATGAATTTCAGCGGTAAAGTTTCAGGATATATGTCACAAAGGTCATTTGCCTTTTACATTTTGCATTTCATATGGGTTGTTTTGTTTCAGTATTTGTTATCCGGCGTTTGCGTCGGCAACACAATTCTTATGTATATTCTGCCTGTAATTCTTGCGTATTCTGCAACGTTTTTATGCTGTGAAATATGTGCAGAAATTCCAGTTATCGGCTTCCTTATGGGAATCAAATCATGATCAGTGAAATAATCATAAATCATAATAATATTGGAGTACTTATGATAATTCTTATTGCAGGTGCAACGCACGCAGGCAAGACGAATCTTGCGCAAAGACTTTTAGAAAAATATAAATATCCGTATTTGTCAATAGACCATTTAAAAATGGGTTTAATCAGAAGCGGCAATACTGATTTAACACCCGAGTCTGACGATAATGCTTTAACAGCGTATCTTTGGAATATTGTTAAGGAAATGATAAAAACGGCTGTGGAGAATAGTCAGAATTTAATTGTTGAGGGCTGCTATATCCCTTTTGATTGGAAAAAGGATTTTTCCGATGAATATCTGCAGCATATCAAATATTACTGCCTTGTGATGACCGAGGAATATATTGAAAAGCATTTTGATGATATAAAGGGTTTCGCGAACACAATTGAAAACCGCAGAGATGATTCGTGGTGCAGTAAAGAAATTGTATTAAGGGATAATATTCAGAATCTTGAAATGTGCCGAAGGTACGGCTGTAATTATATTTTGATAGATAAATCCTATCAGGTTGATATTGAATTGTAAAAAGGAGAAAATATGCATTTTGGTTTTTCATATATTGGTTTGATTTTTCTTTTAATGCTTTTTATACCGAATTTGTTTTGGTCAAAGCATAAGCCTGAGAACTATGATAAATATGTAAAAAACGAAAATAAAACACTGCGTATTTTTGAAGGTGCAGGTCAGGTGCTTGTTACCTGCATTGTTTTGATTTTTAAGGATTTTAACATTAAAACGGGTTCATGGTGGATAATCTGGCTGATGCTTTCATTTGTTTTTATGGTTCTGTATGAAATTTACTGGATTAAGTATTTTAAAAGTAAAAAAACAATGCAGGATTTTTACAGCAGTCTGCTTGGAATTCCTGTTGCAGGTGCGTCACTGCCTGTAATTGCGTTTTTATTGTTGGCTGTTTACGGAAAAAGCATACCGCTTTTAATTGCAGTTGTGATTCTCGGCATCGGTCATATCGGAATACACATAAATCATAAAAAGGAATTGTTATAATCACTTTAGGCGGGCAAACTATTACCGAGGTGATTTTATGGCAAAGCAGGGTATGAAAAGACCTGAACGGACACATACGCAGGCAAGAAACGAGGCACCGCCCGTCCCTGAAATTCAGGGCAAGGCAAAGTGCGGTAAGAAGCAGGCACGCAATATCATAGCAGGAACACATTCTCCCAATCAGAAGGTTTATCACACGACGCCTTATGCGAAAAAGCAAGTGCAGGAAAAGCCTATATCAGATGTTTATGCAGTTATTGATAATGATTTGGCAAGAGATAATCTTGAAAATGATATTACGGATGCAGATTTGCAGGATTTATAAAAGTAATTAAGAACGGTACATAACCGTTCTTTTTATTTGCCTGCGTTAATGAATTATGTTAAAATAAAATCAGTGAATAAAATTGAACTGTGAAAGCGGATATTATTGATTAAAAAAGCAGATAAAAGATTGTGAGAATGTATGAAAACAGATTTAACAAAAATACCGAATGTAGGTAAAAGAACTAAGGAAGCCTTAATGAATATAGGTATTACCTGTGTTGAAGTTTTGATAGGTCAGAATCCCGAGGAACTTTATGTGAAAGACTGCCTGAAAAAAGGTTTTCAGGAGGACAGATGTCAGCTTTATCTTTTCAGAATGGCAGTGTATTATGCAGAGAACACCGAGTGGGAAGAGCAAAGGCTGAAATGGTGGTATTGGAAGGATAAAGAATATCCTGAAAATAAAACAGAAATTTATGGAGGTAAATAAAATGTCTGTTACAGTGAACATTTATTATAGCGGTGTTAACGGGAATGCAAGAAAATTTGCAGAAGAAATGATGTCAGACGGAGTTGTAAGTGACATTCGTGCTGAAAACGGAAATCTTAAATATGAATACTTTTTTTCGATGGATGATAAGGAAACGGTGCTTTTAATTGATAGCTGGAAGGATTAATATTCAATTGATGTTCACCATGCTTCACCTATGATGGCTAAAATTATTAAACTTCGTGAAAAATATGATTTACATATGAAAGTTGAACATTATGTGTCTGAAAAAACAGGAATTCCTGAAACTGATAAAATATTTATAAAGGAATAATGCGAACTGAAGCATGGTATTATTCTTCAACAGAAAAGAAAACTAAGGAGGAAAAACATTATGTTGAAAATTATCATCGCAATAGCTGTTATTTTTATTTTAGCTGTTATATTAATATCCGTGCTGTATCATTTTGGCTTTATTGATTTTTATCACCCTATGAAAAAAACGGATAAAAATCAAATAAAGATTGCTTGTGTGGGCGATAGCATAACATTCGGCTGTACAGTTCGGAATTGGCGAAAAAACAACTATCCTGCTGTTCTGAGCAATTTGCTCGGAGAAAAATATTGTGTCAACAATTTTGGCTATACCAACAGAACTGCCATAAAGAGTGCAGATTATCCGTATGTCAATGAAAAATTATATCGGCAAAGCCTTGATTTTGAGCCTGATATTGTTGTGATTATGCTCGGTTCAAATGATTCAAAAGAGAATAACTGGAATAAAGATAAGTTCATAAATGATTACTGTGAAATGATTAACAGTTATCTGACACTTGCTTCAAAACCGAAAGTCTATGTGCTTGTTCCTCCTCCGTTGTTTGAGGTAAGGGGCAAGGTGATGTGGCAGCTTAGAAAAGGCGTTATGGATAATGAAATTTGTCCTGCAGTTAAGCATACAGCAGATAAATTGAGCGTTCGGTGTATAGATATGCACAGTGTATTTGAAAATAAACAAGGACTGTTTTCAGATGGTGTTCATCCAAATGCCGAGGGCAGTAAATTATTTGCTCAAAAAGTATTTGAGGTAATCAAAAATGAAATCTGAAGAAATATTAAATTATTCCGCACAAAAGCTGAATAATAATTATTTTGAAAAGCATAAAGATCATTAATTTATGCAAATCCAAGGCAATTTCTGCCTTGGATTTTTCTTTGTTTTAACATATCGAAAAAATATTTCTTGATTTTTATTTTCTGCTTTAATTAAAAATTTATTAATCAAATGTTTACAAATTTGATTACAAACAGTTATTGACTTTTATACAAATTGGAATTATACTAATTATATACTGAAATTACTATGATTATAGAGGTTGAAGAGGATATGGCAACTGTAAGAAAAAGTAAAAAAAATAAGGTTATTTTGGCAGTTATTATTGTCCTGATAATCGCTGTTTTGGCAACAGTTATAGGTGTTTTTGCAAAGAACAGCACAATAGAGCAGGTATCGCTTTATACTGTAGGCACAAGTGATATTTATGAAACTGTAAGTGCAACAGGTGAAATATCATCAGGTTCCGTAAAGGAGTATAAGGTCGGAACGGTTGCAACTGTTAAGGAAGTATTTGTTGAAACAGGTGAAGAAGTTAAAGCCGGTGATCTTCTTGCAACTTTTGATACATCAAACTTTGATTCCGAAATCAAAAAGCTTCAGTCATCATATAATCAGGCAAAGGCAAGCTATAATGATGCTTTGTCATCACAGAAAGATGCAAAGAAAAATCTTGCCGAGATTCAAACGAATATTGCAGAGCTGGAAAAGGAAAATGAAAAGCTTAAGAAGGATGCAAGTACAACAAAGTCAACTTCAACAACTCGTTCTTCACCAACACAGCCGAGTTTACCTTCAAATACAAATCCGTCATTAACTTTTCCGCCGAATTTCCCTTCGGATTTACCATCTAACTTACCAACAGAAATTCCAACAGGTAATGTTCAGATAGACCCGGATATTATTGCCGGAATTGATATTAACGATATAAATGCAGTAATGTCAGCTGCAGCGTCGGCTGAATCAAAACTTGTTTCAAATGAACTTATGCTTGCTGCTTACTATGTACAGGAACAGCTTTATTCTTCTTTGGCTTCCGATACTCTTGTTCAGGCAAAAAAAGAGATTATGGATACAACCAAAAGTACACTTGATCTTTTAAAGGAATCCCAGCAGGAAATGTCTGCCGGATGGACTGCCGCTTTTGACGGCACAATTACTGAATGTAACATTTATCCGGGAGAGCAGACCTCTCTTCTCACAAGTGGGGTTACTCTTCAGAATATGAACAATAAAATTGTAACAATCTCACTTGGTGAATATGATATTCATAAGGTTAAGGTTGGTATGCCTGTTAAGGTTACAACTGCTTACGGCGAATATACGGGAAGCGTTATAAGCAAGGCTCCTGTTGCAACAGGAGGTTCAAGCAGTTCAATTATGGATTCTGTTGGTTCTATTGCGGGTATAAGCGGTCTTTCAAGTCTTACACAGTCAGGTGCAGGCGTTGAGGTTCAGGTATCTGTAGATAATCCTGATGAATTTATAGTTATCGGCTTTGATGCTGATGTTGAAATTTCAGTAGGAGATCATACCGGTATAACAACCGTTCCGAGCCAGTCCATAATCCTTGATAAAACAGGCACATATGTATTTCTTTATAATGAAGAGGAAAAAACCGTAACCAAAACACCTATTGAAACCGGTGCAACATCCGTTTCCGAATATGAGGTAGTAAGCGGTATCGGCATTGGTGATAAAATTGTTAATGCGCCTCAGTCAACCTTTGAAGACAGCTTTGAGGTAAGAGTTTCGGAGCAAACAAAATAATAAGGGGAGAGTCTTTCGTGAATATAGCAGAAAGCTTTAAAATTGCCATTAAATGTATCAGGGCAAACTGGATGCGTTCTCTCCTCACAATGCTTGGTATTATTATCGGTATCAGTTCAGTTATTATGATTGTAGGTGCAGGAACAGGTGCCCGTGATTATATTGTTTCGCTGATTGAGGAGATGGGTGCAAACGCGATTATGATAAGCGTTGATGCAACAAAGGCAACAGATAATGAATATTTAACACTTGATGATGTTGAAAATATTAAAAATAAAATAGACAGCGTTGAAAGCTGTTCACCAATGCTTATGGGCTTTGGTAATGCAACAATTGATTCATCAGCCAAAAATGCAACGGCAATGATTATCGGCGTTAATACAGATGTTCAGCTTGCCATGCCGGACGGTTGCTCGTACGGCAGATTTTTTACCGATGAGGAGTATCAGGCAAATTCTCCTGTTGCAATTATCGGTTCGGCAAGTGCACAAACCGTGTTTGGCTATGAAGATGTTACGGGTGAGAGCATCACTATAAGATCAAGCGGCAAGGCAATGAAGGTAAGGGTTTGCGGTGTTGCAAATATTGACCAGCTTGCAGGCTCTGTAGGCGGCTCATCCGCTTTTACAAGTATGTTTCAGCAGAATGAGGATTCACTCATAATAGCTCTTTTTATGCCGTGCACAACCTTGACGCAGATAACAGGCGCTGATACAAAACTGTCCTCAGCCTTTGTTTTTGCCAAAGAGGGAGAGGATAATGACGCAGTGGGCAATGCCGTTGTAAACTATTTGAAAGCGGCACATGGTAATTATTCCAATAGTCTTTATGTGGCACAGAATATGGCAACCTATATTGAAATTGTTGATATTGTTATGCAGGTTTTAACTGCGTTTATTGCCTGTGTAGGTGCCATTTCTCTTATAGTAGGCGGTATCGGTGTTATGAATATAATGCTTGTTTCCGTTACAGAGCGAACAAGGGAAATAGGAATCAGAAAATCGCTGGGTGCAAAAACACGTGTTATTACAATGCAGTTTCTTACAGAGTCTATTATTATATGCCTGATAGGCGGTATTATAGGATTAACGCTGGGAATATTAGGTGCGTACGGTGCCTGTGCAATAGTGGGAATATCCCCTAAAATAACTTGGTGGGTCATTCTGCTTGCACTGTTTTTCTCAAGCGGTGTAGGTTTATTCTTCGGTATTTATCCGGCAAGAAAAGCGGCTCTTATGAGTCCGATTGATGCATTAAGACGAGATTAATTTCCTTGTTTATTATTTGAAGCGGCTTCAGCAATGAAGCTGCTTTGTTTTTTCTTATTTACAAATGCTTTTATTTATGTTAATATTGGTTTATTGACGGAGGGTTTATATGGAAAATATTAATGATATTCTTAAGAATTTTAAATTCAGCGGTGAGTTGGTTGACTGCAGTGTTTTTGGCTCGGGACATATAAATGTAACCTATCTTGCTGTTTATAATGATAATGGAAAAGAGCGTAAATACGTTGTTCAGAAGATTAATCCGAATGTATTTAAAAATATTGACAGGCTTATGGATAACATCTTTAGTGTTACATCATATCTTCGTGGAAAAATCCGTGAAATGGGCGGTGATGAAAACCGTGAAACGCTTCATTTCATAAAAACTGTTGACGGAGATAAGTATTATACTGCTAAAGACGGCAGCTGCTACAGAGCATATATTTTTGTTACTGATTCAGTAAGCTACAATAGTGTAGACAGTGCTGCGCTTTTCAGACAGAGCGGTGTAGCCTTTGGTAAATTTCAGAAGCTGCTTGCAGATTTTCCTGCAGACAGTCTTTATGAAACTCTGCCTGAATTTCATAATACCAAGTACAGATTTGACAATGAATTTCTGCCAGCATTAAATAATAATCTTTCAGGCAGAAAGGATACCTGCCAAGGCGAGATTGATTTTGTTCTTGAAAGGGAGAACTATTGTTCACGTCTTGTTGATATGACAGCAGCAGGCAAGCTTCCTGTCCGTGTTACGCATAATGACACAAAACTGAATAATGTTATCTTTGACAAGGAAAGTGATGAAGCAATCTGTGTTATTGATCTGGATACTGTTATGCCGGGTCTTGCACTGTATGATTTCGGTGATTCTATCCGTTTCGGAGCAAATACTGCCGTTGAGGATGAAAAGGATTTATCACAGGTAAGCATAAATCTTGAGTACTTCAAGGCTTATGCGGACGGCTTCCTTTCACAGGCAGGCGACAGTTTCAATAAGGCAGAAATTGATAACCTTGCATTTGCATCACTTCTGATGACATTTGAATGCGGAATGCGTTTTTTAACAGATTATCTTAACGGTGATACATATTTTAAAACGCATTATGCAGAGCATAATCTTGTTCGTGCGAAAAACCAATTTGCACTTGTTGCCGATATTGAAAAGCATATGGATGAAATGAATACTATCATTGCTGATTTAGCTAAATAATTTTAAAATATTTATGGGAGGGTTTTGACCCTCCCTTTTT
>CAJTMQ010000041.1:0-8982 GCA_910577215.1 uncultured Eubacterium sp.
CTTGAAATCCACCTTACCGACCTTTGTTCTCGGAAGTGCATCAATGAATACAATTTCTCTCGGTACAGACCATTTTGAAAGGTTCTGCTCACCGAATTGCTTGATTTTCTCAACAAGCTGTGCTTCATCATCGTGAGTATATTTTTTATTCTTTACCACAAAGAGTTTAAGCATTGTTTTGCCTCCGTCCTCCTTGCCGATAACGCAGCAGTCATAAATTTCTGCCATTGCACGGTAGGTTTCCTCAATGAATGACGGGTAAACAAGATAACCGCTTATTTTATAAACTCTCTTTAATCTCTGGCGGTAATAAATATCTCCGCGTTCATCAATAAAACACATATCACCTGTATGAAGCCATACTTTGCCATCCTCATGCTCAACAAGCATTTTTGCTGTTTCATCAGGATCGTTCCAATAGCCCTGCATAAGAGTAGGTGCGTAAATACAAAGCTCGCCGTCCTCACCCTCACATTTTTCTGTTGTTCCCGGTTTAACCGTCATAGCTTCAACATTGTAGCATGGAACACCGATACAACCCTGCGGAGCCTCGCGGCGGGGATCGGTAAATGTGCATACGGTAACACATTCTGTTAAGCCGTATCCGGAAACAAAATGAACTCTTGCACCGTTTTCTTTAAGTAATCTATCCATCTTTTCGGTAAGAGAATACGGAACAACATCACCGCCTGAGCCGATAAGCTTCATTGAGCTCATATCAATACCCTTGAGGTAGCCTGCCTTATAAACCTTTTCAAAGAAATCAGGCACACCGAAAATGTAGTTAAGATGATATTTTTTGATGGCATCGGAGCACATTTTTGCGTCAAAGCTCGGGAACAGTGCCTGAGCCATACCAACACACATTGATACATGCATACAAAGGGCAAAGCCGAAGCCGTGGAAAACAGGAAGAGCGGTGAGCATACCGTCTGTATCCTGATTAATTTTCATATTCAACACCTGCTCAACAACATCAACAAGTTCATATGAAAGGTTATTTATAGCTTCCGATGTGAGCATAACACCCTTGGGGTTACCTGTTGTACCGCCTGTCATCATAATAGCTGCAGTTTCCAGAGGAGCAGTTTCTGTTGCAGGAACACCGTTAGCAGTTATGTAATCCTCGCCCTCTTTGATAAAATCTGTCCATTCAACAAACTTCTTCAGATTCTCGGCAGGAGCGGTTTTACCCTTGATTTTCTTTTTGAATGCAAGGTTGTAAATCATGCCCATGGGATTTTTCGGGAAATAGGTTGCGGTTTTGCATTTTATAAGCGTTAAATCGGGATTATCGGTAAATGCTTTTTCGGAAACATCAAAGCAAAAAGCGAATTTTGCATCAACAAGCTTAATTGTATAATCTGCCTCTGATTTAACAGAAAGCGGGTGAAGCATTGAAGCAACAGCACCGATTTTGTTTACTGCATAAACTGCAGCAACACACTGCGGCATATTGGGAAGGCAGATAACAACTCGGTCACCCTTCTTAACGCCGTTTGCAACTAAAGCGGCAGCACACTTATCAATCAGTTCAGAGGTTTCATTCCAGCTTAAAGTATTATTGTAATAATGAAGGCAGGGGTTATCTCCTCTTTCCTTAGCAGAATTTTCAAACTGCTGATACATTGTTGTTTTAACATTATATTTTGTTGTATATTCAATCATAATTTGCTCTCCATTTTCAAATCATAAATTTACAAAATACATTTTATATAATGTGTATAATTTTTTCAACAAAGGTGCATAATTATTTATCTTTTGTTTATCTTTAAATCAGCAGTATTTGTTAATAAACAATTAATTGACATTTTTCTGCCTTGTGCTATTATATATCTGTATTAAATGCTGTGAAAGAAGTTAAAATGTAAAATGGCTTATAAAATAAAAAAAGACCCTATTAATAAAGTTCCTAAGCCGCAGCTTATATTCTGGCTGATTGTAAGGTTTGCTATGATAATCTGTGCGGGTTATTCCTTTATAAACGGAGATCTTGTAATGGGCTTTGAATCCGTATTCTGTTTTATATTCACACATCTGTGGGATATGTTTCAGATTTTTGGCAATGGCTCTTTTATTGAGGAGGTTCCTCCGTTGTCACAGACAATGCTGAATATTATTATATTCACAGGCATTGTTTTCGGCTCGTATTTCGGGATTTTTGATTCTGTATCCTGGTTTGATAATTTTATGCATGTGCTTTCCGGTTTTGTGTGTGCGTCCTTCGGTTATGATTTTGCCTGTATTATTCAGCGTAAAAAGGGGCAGTGTGCAGCAACGCTTGCTGCGATATTTGCTTTGATGTTTGCACTTTCAATTGCCGTAAGCTGGGAATTTTATGAATTTTTAATGGATACATTCCACGGTACAAATCTGCAGCTTGCAAAAGAGGGTGCAGAAACTGCAATGTTTGATTTGGCTAAGTATAATGGGGAATACGGTTATATCGGGCTGGTTGATACAATGGTGGATATGATGATGAATGCCATTGGCGGTATTGCGGGAATGATTTTTATGATTGTTATAAGAAACCGGAAGAAATAGAATGTGTTTAAATTCTAGGGGCGATGTATTCATCGCCCCTGCTTTTGTTTTGCGGCAATCAAAGCTATGCATTTATAATGTTGTATCACCTCCCCCCCCGGTAATTTTATAAAACCGTTCTAACAAAACATACTTTGCATGTCAATACAAAACAAACTTTGTATGATAAAATTTGTTTTAGGTGATATTATGAACGAATGGGAGCAACTCGTGAAGATAAGGATTTAAAACAAAGTGATGCTGCAGAAATGTTGAATATAAAACAACAGCAATATAGTGAATATGAAGAAGGATTAAGGTTAATGCCGATTACATATTCGTTTGAATTTTGCAGATGTATGAATATTTCTTCTGATTATATTTTAGGATTGCCTGATGATTTATCTCATCCAAAAAGATGATATAAATTTTAGTTATTCTATTGATTTAGCCTTTTCTTTACTGTATAATATGTAAGTACAGACGGTTGTACCTCGGTGCAACCGTTATTTTATTTTTTATAGGTGTGTAAAGAGGAAAAATGTATAAAATAGGTTTTGATAATGACAAGTATTTAAAAATGCAATCCGAAAGGATTAAGGAAAGAATTTCAGAATTCGGGGGCAAACTTTATCTTGAGTTCGGCGGAAAGTTGTTTGATGATTTTCACGCTTCACGAGTGCTTCCGGGCTTTCAGCCGGACAGTAAGCTGCAAATGCTTATGCAGCTGAAGGAGCAGGCAGAAATTGTTATAGTAATCAGTGCACAGGATATTGAAAACAGCAAGCTGCGTGGTGATCTCGGAATAACATATGATGTGGATGTTATCCGTCTTATTGATGCATTTACAAGTAAGGGCTTGTTTGTGGGCAGCGTTGTTTTAACGAAGTATGCACCACACCCGAGAGTTACGGCATTTGAGGAAAGGCTTAAAAAGCTGGGATACCCTGTTTATCATCATTATATTATTGAAGGTTACCCATCAAATATATCACATATTGTTAGTGATAATGGTTACGGAAGTAATGATTACATAATGACAAGCCGTTCGCTTGTTGTTATTACAGCACCGGGTCCAGGCAGCGGTAAAATGGCAACCTGTCTTTCACAGCTTTATCAGGAAAACAAGCGTGGAATTAAAGCGGGATATGCAAAATTTGAAACCTTTCCCATATGGAATCTTCCACTGAATCACCCTGTTAATGCTGCTTATGAAGCTGCAACGGCAGATCTGAATGATGTAAATATGATAGACCCGTGGCATCTTGCGGCATATGGTGAAACAACAGTTAATTATAACAGAGATGTTGAAATTTTCCCTGTGCTTAAAGCTATGTTTGAAGAGATTTACGGTGAGTGCCCGTATAAATCTCCAACAGATATGGGTGTTAATATGGCAGGAAACTGTATTGTTGACGATGAAGCGGTTTGTGAGGCCGCAAAGCAGGAAATTATCAGAAGATATTTTACTGCGCTGTGTTCTGCAGCAAGAGGTGACAGTAAAAAAGACGAAATCTATAAGCTTGAGCTTCTGATGAAGCAGGCAGAAATAAGTGAGCAGGCAAGAAGATGTACTGTGCTATCAAGAGAACTTGCAGAAGCAACAGGTGAACCTGCGGCGGCAATTGAGCTGAATGACGGCACGGTGATTACAGGAAAAACCTCTAAACTGATGGGCTGTGCATCTGCAATGCTTCTTAATGCACTTAAGTATCTTGCGGGAATTGCAAATGATGTGCTTCTTATTGTGCCTGAGGTTATCATTCCTGTTCAGGAATTGAAGGTTAATCATCTTGGAAATAAAAATCCAAGGCTTCATACGGATGAGGTATTGCTTGCTCTTTCCATTTCTGCTGTTGAGGATAAAAATGCGGCGCTTGCAATGGAACAGCTTTGCAATCTCAAAAACTGCGAAATGCATTCTTCCGTTTTATTGACACAGACAGATGAAAATGTTTTGAAAAAGCTGGGTGTTCGCATAACGTGTGACCCTAAGAAATAAAAACATATATATTGAATAAGCAAGGAGGACAGGCATATGAACAAGAAAACAAAATACATTTTTGTTACCGGCGGTGTTGTAAGCGGGCTTGGCAAGGGAATAACTGCGGCATCCCTTGGCAGACTTCTTAAGGCAAGAGGTCTTAAGGTTACAGCACAGAAGCTGGACCCGTATCTGAATGTTGACCCGGGAACGATGAACCCTGTTCAGCACGGTGAGGTTTTTGTTACGGATGACGGTGCTGAAACAGACCTTGATTTGGGTCATTATGAAAGATTTATTGATGAATCTCTTTCACAGAATTCAAATCTGACATCGGGCAGAGTTTACTGGAAGGTTATAAGCGATGAACGCAAGGGCGTTTATGGGGGTCAGACCATTCAGATTATTCCGCATGTTACAAATGAGATTAAACGCTTTGTTGAGAAAAATCAGGAAACAGAGCCTGATGTTTGCTTTGTTGAGGTCGGCGGAACAATAGGTGATATTGAAAGTCAGCCGTTTTTAGAGGCTATACGTCAGTTTTCAGTTGAATACGGCAGAGAAAACTGCTTATTTATTCACGTTACGCTCGTTCCGTATCTTGCGGCTTCCGATGAACTTAAATCAAAGCCAACACAGCACAGTGTAAAGGAAATGCTTTCTATTGGTATTCAGCCGGATATTATTGTTTGCAGAACAGAGCATCCGCTTTCTGATGATATCAAAACTAAGATTTCTCTTTTCTGCAATATTGGCAAGGAATGTGTTATTGAAAATAACAATTGCGATATTCTTTATGCGGTGCCTATGATGCTTAAAGATGAGGGGCTGGACAGTGTTGTTATCAAAAAGCTTGGTCTTGAGTGCGGTGAACCTGATTTAACAGATTGGCAGACAATGCTTGATGCACTGCGCAATCCTGTTCAAACAGTAAAAATAGGTATGGTCGGCAAATATGTTGAATTGCACGACAGTTATATATCAGTTAATGAGGCATTGAAGCACGGCGGTATTGCAACACGTTCCGCGGTGGATATTCATTGGATAGATTCGGAAACCCTTGAGGGTGATGATGTTAACCTTGATGAAATTCTTGGTGATATGAACGGAATACTTGTCCCCGGCGGCTTCGGAAGCAGAGGCATTGAAGGGAAAATCAGGGCGGCAAATTATGCGAGAACACATAATATTCCATATCTCGGCATATGCCTTGGAATGCAGATTGCAATTATTGAATTTGCAAGAAATGTGCTTGGTTTTAATGGCGCAAATTCCGCAGAAATAGATCCGGAAACAGAATATCCCGTTATTGATATTCTGCCTGAGCAGAAAAATGTTGAGGAGATGGGCGGCACAATGCGCTTGGGTCAGTATCCCTGTGTGCTGAATCCCGATTCAAAGGCATATGAGCTTTACGGAGCCTCAATGATTTACGAACGTCACCGGCACCGCTATGAGGTAAACAATGAATACCGTGCTGATTTAGCAAAGGGCGGTATGATTTTTGCAGGTACATCACCCGATAATCATATTGTTGAAATGGTTGAATTGCCGAATCATCCGTGGTATGTTGCAGGGCAGTTCCATCCTGAATTCAAGAGCAGACCAAACAGACCGCATCCGCTTTTCCGCGGTTTTGTTACTGCAGCAGCAGAGAATCTGAATAACAAATAAAAAATTGCCAAAGGACTTTAATGCCCTTTGGCAATTTTTCTTTAATGTTTTATTTTAAACAACATTGAAATTGAACCATACATATTCACCGTTTTCGTTTTCACACATATATATGAACCATAGCACCTGTCCTGTTGAGGTCGGAGGGTTGAAGGATATTTCACGATGACCTATTTTTCCGGTTATTGACGGAGCAATAATGAAACTTCCGGTGGGACAATCCTCGCCTACGTGGACATCAAATATAAATGTCAGTGTTTTTTCTGTGTTCTGTTTTAAAAAATTATTGTTATATTCAAATTGAATACTTGTAAACTCTTTATGCACCGGATAAATTCCTGCCAAACCGGTTGCAGCCAATTCTAACTCTTTAATGATATCTTCTTCACCATTGGGATAATTTGTATTTAAAAACTCCCATATATCAGAAATTTCGATTTCTTCGTTTGAAAGTTCTATTTTGCGTGAGTTATATTCTTCTTCTGTAATTTCGCCGTTTGCATAAGCCGTTTCAAGTGCAGCATATTCCTGTTTCAGTGTTTCTTCTGCTTTATAAAGTTCATCAATAGTACAATTATACTCATATATTAACGCCTGTTTGCGCTCTTCAAGGTTTTTATTAAATGCTTCAAAATCTTCATCAGTATATGAACTTTCTTCAACTTTAAAAACGCCTGCTTCATCAGTTACATCCGCTCCGCTTTCATCATAAATCGTTAATGAGCAATCCATACCCTGCGGTAAAGAAAAATAAATGTGTGCATAATTTATTTCATCAATATACTTTTGCTCACCGGTGGGCAGGTTGTGCTGAAGTTTAATCTGCACATGATCTCCTGCTGATGCTTCACAGCCAGATATTTCATTAATTAAAATAGGATGAGGCATAATTGAATCAGGATTATAGGATTCCGATTCTTTTGCGGTGGCGGCAAATACCGTTGCAGATGAAACAGATGCAGCAAACAGCATAATTATTGCGAGCAGCAATGAGAGCAATTTTGAATTTTTCTTTTTGATAATCATAAACAAAACCCCTTCTTTTATTTAATCTAGCAGAATATGAAATTTTTTAATCTGCAAATATATTGTCCTATTTTGAAAATAAATTTTCAAGATAATTGCAAAAACAGCTGTTTTTCTTCCGTGATTGTTGAAAAATGATATATATGTGATATAATTTGATAGATATGAAAACAACTTATAACGGAGATATGGGAATGAAAGTATTATTGGTAAACGGCAGTCCGCACAAAAACGGCTGCACCTATACTGCACTTGATGAAGTTGCAAAAACACTGAATGAAGAGGGAATAGAAACTGAGATTTTTTGGCTGGAAAACAAGCCGGTAGGCGGATGTGTTGCCTGTAAATCCTGTTTGAAAACAGGCAAATGTGCATTTGACGATGTTGTTAATGAATTCAGAGAAATGGCAAGAGCGGCAGACGGCTTTGTTTTCGGCTCACCTGTTCACTATGCTGCGGCGAGCGGTAATTTAACAGCGTTTATGGACCGCCTTTTTTATTCTGAACTCTGCGCGGGCAACAGTGTGTTTTATATGAAGCCTGCAGCGGCTGTTGTTTCTGCAAGAAGAGCAGGTACAACTGCGGCACTTGATCAGTTAAATAAGTATTTTACAATTCAGGAAATGCCTGTTGTTTCATCACGATATTGGAATATGGTGCACGGTGCACGTGCAGAGCAGGTTGCTGAGGATAAAGAGGGCCTTTATACAATGCGTGTGCTCGGCAGAAATATGGCATATATGCTTAAATGTTTTGATGCGGCAAAAAAAGCAGGTGTTGAGCTTCCTGAAAAAGAGCCTACGATTTATACGAATTTCATCAGAAAATAAGATTTTAAGCATGAGTTCATGTGGTGAGGAGGGCGCGTGTATGATTTTTGATAAAATGGAAAACATATCTGATTATTTCGAGGAATTGCCGCTGCTTAAAAAGGTTGCTGAATTTGCCGAGGATTTTGAAAAAAACGGCAAAGAGGACGGCACTTATGAAATAGACGGCAAGCGTGTTTATGCCATGATTCAGTCTTACCGCACAAAGCAGCAGAACTCTGAAATGATGTTTGAAGCACATAAAAAATATATTGATGTTCAGTATATTGTTAAAGGAATTGAAAAAATCCGCTGGGCGAAGCTTGATAAAGTAGATTTGGTTGAAGAAAAGTATTCATCAGGCGGTGATATTACCTTTTATGAAGGGGACGCACTTTTTGATTTCACTTTAACAAAGGGAACATTCTTGTTGCTTTATCCCGAAGATGCACATTTGCCGGGGTTAAGTGCAGATAAGGATGTTAATGTAAGAAAAATAGTATTCAAGGTTGAGGTATAAGAATTTTTATACCAAATAAAAACAGGGCGAACATGGTTCGCCCTTAATTTTTGTATGTGAATTATTTTTGAGAATGATCAATTGCTTTTCGCATTTCATTTTTTACTTTGAAATCTATTTTGTAGAAGAACATAGGAAAGGCACTTATAAGTGCAGATACACCTACAAATCCTATATATGCAAACATAATGATATTCTGCATTTTTACCTGTTTCGTAAACCACCTGTGTATAGCCTGAAGCTGCAATCAGCAGAAGCCC
Organism: uncultured Eubacterium sp.; assembly: GCA_910577215.1. Lineage (GTDB taxonomy): Bacteria > Bacillota > Clostridia > Oscillospirales > Acutalibacteraceae > Eubacterium_R. The sequence goes on from CAJTMQ010000041.1 coordinate 8,797, forward strand.
CACGGCAACACATAGTGCATTGCTCAGCTTGATTGACATACTGAGAATGGAGAAGTTAACGCCCTCTTTTCTTTCGCCTGTTTTATATAGGCGGTAATCAACAATGTCTGCTGTCATAACAAGAGGGATATATGTGTTTGCCGCAGTCAGAAAGCCGATTATAAATTGAAACAGAATAATCATATA
>CAJTMQ010000041.1:9011-12127 GCA_910577215.1 uncultured Eubacterium sp.
CCAGCCAATAGAATATGCATACTGCCATATTGAAAAGGAAGGTTGCAATAGAAAAGCCTATGTAGGTTTTCTTTTCGCCCAGTTTTTTATTTATGAGCGGAACAATGCAAATTCCTATCATACCCGAAACTGCGGCAAGCAGACCGGGCAGCCATGTGGCATCTGCTGTGGTATCCATCTGTATACCGAGTAAATTTATTTTTCCGATTAATGCACCGTTTGCCTGAACGCCGACAATAAGACCCATTGAACGTGCAAAGCCCAGAAGATTAACAAGAAAAACAATTAAAATCATTTTGTTTTTCTTCAGCTCGTTACACATTTCCTTCATGGAAACGCTTGTTGAGGACTGCCTGCTTTCCACAGCTTCGGTGTTTTTTCTGTACATAAGCATTATGCATAAAATTCCTACAGCGAAGAAAAAAAGAGCAGTAATAAGATAATATTCCTTATCCTGATAATTGCCTTCACCCTTAATGCTATTAAGAACAAGCATAACTACGGTTACAAATACACCGGGCACTGCAAGTGCAATTGATTTTGCAATGTTTGAAAAGCTTGCGGCAAGATTTCTTTCATCGGCATCAGGAGAAAGAAGCGACAGTAAGCCTTGTGACGGAATATCCGCAAAGCTCATGGCAACATTCCATAATACAGTTGTTATTGTTATGTACAGATAAAGTGCAATTCTGCCTGCCGCACCGCCTATATAATCAAACGGAATATAAATAAAAATGAGAGTTGTTAAAACTGCAAGAGGGAAAGCACTGCGGAGTACCCAAGGGCGCATTTTTCCGCCCTTTAGATTGCTTTTGTCAATCATAGCACCGATGAGCGGATCAAAAATACAGCTTATCAGCTTTGCGGAAAAAATAATAATTGCAGAAGCAAAAAATATATTTGAATCAAAGGCGGAATACATTTTATTGTAAAATTCCGTCTGAAAGCTGTTCATATAACCTATGAAAATCTGAACACCGAAAATACCAAGGGCATAAACCAGTGCGGACCTTGCCGTTAAAGTTTTTCTGTTTTTCATAATTAACCTTTCTGCAGTAAATAATATGCGGTTTACTTTTGGTTTTTGCCGGAAATTATTGTCAGTATATCACGTTGCTCAATTATAATCAATTATAATATAAGAGAAAAGGGAAGAGCATGGAACTCTCCCCTTTACCATTAAAGAATTTTAAATTATATCAGAAATTTTCAAGACATACAACTCTGCCGCTGAAATCTGCAACATAAATGTTGTTTTCGTAATTGCAAACAGAGCCGAATACAGGTACGCCGATATCAATTGTTTTTATGATTTCACCTGTATTGCTGTTTATAATCATAATTGCATTGCTGTCTGCCGCAATGAGGGTGCTTTCATCAATAGCAGCAGGCGTGGAGTTGCGAAAACGCAAATCTCCGTCTTTATTTTCCCAAAGCTTCTTACCCGTTGCTTTGTCAAGCGCGGTAAGCGAATCCCAATGAGAGCTTACAATAAGCTTGTTTCCCGTGACGACAAATTCAGCAGGGGAAGCCTCACCCTTGTTTCTTATGTTTTCCCAAACAGTGCGGCCTGTGTTTATATCAAGTGCAGTGACTGCTGCGGCACAACCCGTGTAAACCATTCCGTCCGAAACGCAGATGCCGCTGCTGGTGTTCAGCGAGCTGCCGAGTGCAACGGTGGTTTTCCACATTTCATTTCCGTTTTCACAATTAAGGCAGTAAACATTTCCTGAGCAGTCCTGTGCAATAAGCCTGCCGTCTGATGTATCAAGACAATAAATACCGCAGGTACGCGGATAATCCTCATCAACTGTAGCAATGTAAATTTTGCCGCTATCAAAAAGGGGATCACAGAACAGAACATTTCCTGCAATTGATGTTTCCCAAACGGAATCGGGCACTGCGGTAATATCCTGCCTGAAATCATAATATGTCATTTCGGTTGTAATTGAACCGTCTTCAGCTATGTTAATCATTCTTGCACCGCTTACAGAGCTGTCTATTCCGCCGCAGTCCGGTCGGGCGGTGCTTATATTGAGCACACCGCTATTTTCTTCTATGTAATTATAGTGATAATGATCGAAAACCCACGCAATTAAATTGTGCTGTTTTAAATCAAGTTTTTTTAGGTCAAACGAAATAACATAATCGTCAGACGGCGGAATGTTATGATTAAACATTACGATTTTCATATCAGGGTCAGTGTTTGCAAGGTCATTTTCCAGCCAGCGCCAGCGGTCATTTTTGCTGTAGCCTGATCTGCGGTCTGCCCCTGTCTGAAACGGTGTAACAATGTAATGGACGTTTCCTACCTCAAATGAATACCATACAGGCCCGTAGATGCTTTCAAAAAGCTCTTCACCGTATTTTCCGTCTACGTAATCATGATTGCCTATTATGTATCTTACGGGAACACCCATTGTTTCCGTGTTCATACCCTCAATGTGCTTTTTCAAACCGGCTTCATAGCATATGTCACCTGTATGTATTAGAAATGCAGGCTTTTCGGTATTTACGATGTCATTCAGATAATTTATCCATTCGCAAAACCGTTTTCGCCGATTTCAGTATCCGAAATCGGAAGAAAGCTGTGTTCTGCACCTGCAGGAACAGATGATTTTTCGAGATTGAAATCGTAACCATCTGCTTTGTTTTTATCAGCGGAAATATAGTAGCTTTCAGTTGTGTAGCCTGCGGGTACGGTTACTGTAATGAAGCGTGTTTTTCTGTAGCCCTTTAAATAATACTTACCGTTTTCATCTGTTTTAACAACATTTCGTCCGTCCGAAACACTTACATTTGCAAGCGGAGCACCGTCTGCTGTTACGATGCCTGAATATCCGTTGCCGCTGTTGAATGTAAAAATCATAAAAATTACTGCTGCGGCAATTACTAAAACAGGTATACAAATTAATAATATTGCTTTTTTACTCATTACATTCCCTCCGAATATTTACTGTGTAAATTCAGTTTATCAAAAGCCAAAGTGAAAGTTAATTACATAAGTTTTTGTTTTGCAAGCTTACATTCACAGAATTGTTTTAAATCATAGCAGCAAATAAAAAAGCCGCTGCATAAGCAACGGCATAGTTTTAATTTTTTATGATATATGCTGA
>CAJTMQ010000041.1:12137-15144 GCA_910577215.1 uncultured Eubacterium sp.
CGTCTGATGACAATTTTACAGACGGAGATTCAGCCTTATTTTCTGCAAGAAAGTTGTTTTCGGATGATGATATGATGAAATTTGAAATATTCATATAAATCTCATTGAAAACAAATTCAGCTTCTGCACATAAAGTCTTCATCTGGTCCGTGCATTCTCTTAAGTCAGTAAGTTTTTTATCAAAGGTTCCGCCTGAGCTTATCATATTGGTTGATAATTCCTTTGATGCTTTAATAAATTCTCTATGTAAAATTTCGCTTTTGTTAAGCTTGGAGGTGAGCTCTTCAATCTGCTTGTTCTTTTCGTCTATAACAATACGGCTTCTTGTTAAATCCGCCTTCAAGTTATTAAATGTTGCAAGAACGCCTGTATATTCAGCATCAAGCTTATCGTGCTCACTCTGAACAGAGCTGATTAAACGGTCTTTCTTGGAAATAATTTCATCAACCTCGTCAAGCTTTTGCTGCTGTTCGGCATTTAATTTTTTTAGGTCTTCGGTTTCACCAAGTATTTCATCAAGCTGCACTTTATGTGCCTCAAATTCTGCTTCAAGCTGCTTTTTGCTTTCGCGAAGCATTTTGTTTTCCATTTGTAGCATAGCATTTGTTTTATTATTCATATCAAGCTTTGTGTTAAGCTCAGATATTTTTCTGCTGTTTTCTGTGTTGATTGCTTCAATAGCATCATCAACTGATTTCTTTGAATAACCGAAAAGTGAAGATTTCATTTTGCGTTCTTCTGCCATAGTTTTAACCGTCCTTGCGAAAATTTTGTTTAACTATTGAAATTATATAGCATTTGCATGGCTTAGTCAATAAGATATTGATATATATAGAGAGTTGGTTATGCGGAGAATATAGTTGCAGGAAAGCGTTTGTATGGGATTTTTGTTTGCATACATCGGAAGGGATTCTCCTCTTGCTATCGAAAGGTACACTGTACCTTTCTCCTGAAATTTTCACCCTGCGGGTTTAATTTTCAGAGCCACGTATTCGAATCCCTACAACTCAAATCATATAAAAAAGAGTAAGCAGAAAATTCTGCTTACTCTTTTTTGGTACGCCGGAAGGGATTCGAACCCCCGACCTTTTGGTTCGTAGCCGAAGTGATAAACCTCTTTTACACCGTTTTAAGCCATATTTAACACTATTCTCTCCATTAATTACACTCGATTATTCCATTATTTCCATGTATTACAGAAAAAATGTGGTCCTTAAATGGTCGTTGGATTAAATCGGATATCCAAATTAAGAGAAAGTAATAAAGCAATACTATCCAATAACACTATAACACTATATCACATTATCATAAAAATACAAGTAATTCACAACAGATAGAATTTTCTATCTGTTATTTTTTTTGCAATTTTTTAGAAAGGAGAACATCATGAAAAAAGAAACTGATTTGGATTGCATCAAATCAACAGCAAGAACATTTTTATATCTTGATATAAATGAATCGCCCTATGGTGCGGTCTTGGTTCAGCATCCGTTTACCAATTCAGGATTGGTATGTTTGCAAAATGATGAAGGATGTGAATTTTTAAATCTATTGGAAGATGATAATGCATTGACTCGTTGGAGAGAAGTTATGAAAGATAGAATTCAGGAATGCAAAAATGTATATCAGTTATATTTGCTTGTTAATAAACCATACCGAATTGCTTTTTTGAAATACACTGTTGACTTTATGTCAAGGGATGATATGTCACAGATACTTGCTGATATTTGGATAAGCACAGAATCACCAAATCTCGATCCCAATATGAGTAAATCAAAATTAGTGTCATTATTTAAGAAGGCAAATCCAAAGGAATTAATGAATGAAGATGAACTCAAAGTGTTCAACGAATTTGAAGAAACGGTTCCCATTTATCGTGGTGTTACTTCATATAACGCTGATAACATTAAAGCTCTATCTTGGACTTTGGATTTTGATAAGGCAGATTGGTTTGCGAATAGATTTGAAGAAGATGGAACAGTATATGAAGCTGAAATTGATAAGTCACATATCTTAGCATATTTTAATCGCCGTAATGAGTCAGAAGTAATTGTTGATCCGAGATATCTGATTGACATAGAAGAAGCTCAGTCACAGGGTAATGGTATAACAATAGTATAACGAAAGGGGTGTGTTATGAACAAGAATAAAGTATACTCATTGAATCAAATCGATGAGGTAGGATTCGATCCTTTACCATATAAGATAATGGAACAGGAAGGAGAATTCAAAGCAACACTTGATTTTAAGCGTTGGGGAAAAAAGCAGAATTTGGTTGCATATTTTTCTGTTGAAGAAATAGGAAAAATTGTTGCTTCAACTTTTTGGAATAGAGAGTATCTGAATTTAAAAGAAATACCAATTGGCAGCAAATTAATTATTACTTTCAGCAGAAAAGGAAAAACAGGTAATTATTTAAGAAAACTTCAAGTGCTTGATTCTGAAGGTAAAGTAAAAGAAACATACGAGTAATTTTTAAGGCTGATAACAGACGGTGGTTATCAGCCCTTTTTGTTAATTCAGTTTGTCCGTTATCATAGTATAATACAACTTTATCAAATTCAAAGAAAAAGTCCATATTGTCATTAATGAATAATGATAACTGTTTTGATACTCGTGCATTTAAATCAAATTGATGTTTTAATTCCTTTTTGTTGACAACAATTGTTTTATATTGGATTTCAGTAGTTCTTGCAAAGTTGAATAAGCAATTAAACAAATATCGTCGTTCTTCAAGTTCTAAATGGAAATAATCACTTTCACGTCTGATTAAAGGACCTGTATGTATTGAATGATTTGTATCGAAGCCTGTGTTTTGTATTGCTGAATTCAGTTTGTTAATAGATTCACTTATATTTTTAGATTGATTATGCAAGATTAATGTAACAATATAATATGGTGCATGATTTTGATAAACTCCAAAATCACCCGATTCATCTATAAACACACTTAATTCTTTCATATTCTCTCCCTAATAAAAACGGCGGGGAATTTCCCCGCCTAAATG
>CAJTMQ010000042.1 GCA_910577215.1 uncultured Eubacterium sp.
AATTTATTTACAAATTCTATTACAGCGCTTGATTCAAGCTGTTTTAAAAAGATATTATCACCGGAAGAAAAGCTGTCTGTAATAAAACCGCCTACTGTTGCCACGGCAAATACAATAATCAGTGCCTTTAACAAACCAAGAACAGCACCGAGGAATTTATTTGTATTCTTAAAAGGAGCCTTGCTGCTGTTGCTCATCTTTTTAACAATATGAAGAATAATACCGGTAATTAAATAAAACACAACAATTGATACTACAAACAATGCAACCTTTGTTATTGTTTCTGCAACAGGATCAACAATATTCTTCATAACTCCGTCTGCAACGGCGGCAGTATTTGCATTATCAAGGAATGACAAATCAACTGTTCCGCTGATAAATTCGGGAACTCCTGTTTTAACAGAAGCTATGTATTCGCTGATTCCCGTGCTTTCAATATCAGCAAAAATACGGCTGCTGATATTTTCACGGAAATGACTGTTATATAATGCAAGACTGTATTTATCCGCTATAAAGAACGAAACAGGTATTCCCACAGCAAATCTCACCAAGGATAAAAGTGATACGATAAATCCTCTTGCATACCCTTCCCATACAATGAGAAGTATTAAAATAATAATTGATAAATCAATAAAATTCATATACATTACCTCAATCGTTAATCAATTCAAGATAGGAAAGATGCTTTCCGAATACTTTTGATGACACCTGCTGAATATCGGTATAGGAATCATCAACTGCCGCCCGTGACGTTTCTTTTCCTGTACTGATTTTATATGAAATGACCTCACTGCTTGTAAGAATCGTCATTTCCGTTCCTGATGCAGTAATATCTTTAACCTCGGCATTGACATCAAGCTGTGTTTTTATTTTACCGTTTTGCTGAATATAAGCAATCTTGCTGCTTGCCGCACCGGTATAATCGTTAAATGCTATAACAAGATTATCAGCAGGATTAAAATAATATGAAACAGTATTTATGCTGCCCTGCTCATAAACCTTAACCTCCTTTGTGAGTGATGAAATAACACTGACAAAATCAGTTCCCACTACATACACATTGTTTGACACAAAGTGCAAATCCAGAACAGAAGAATTTGTATACGTAAATTCTGATTTTGGCTGGGGATCATTAACAGACATTGTGTAAATTGTTGATTTAATTTTTGCATTATCGGAGCTTAAAACAGTAAACGCTACATTTCTGCCTCTGTCATCAATAGCAAGAGATGTTATATAACCGCCCGATACCTCATAGCTCATTTTTTGATTAAGTGACTTACTGTAGGCGGTTACCGTGCTTTTCTGTATGCCGGATACGGTTGCAAGTGCAATAACACCCGTATCCGAAACATCGGCACAAAGGATTTTACCATCAACGGAATTTTCATAAATATTTTCCGATGAACTGTCAAGCCTGTAAACATTCGAGCCCTGATCAATAATAACCGAATAACCGCCGCTTACCCTTATCACAGGATTGGCATAGCTGTGATTATCCTTAATCAGCTCCTGGGCACTTGATGAATTTATAACCGAATATGATAAATCATTAAGAATGGACAGTTTACTTCCCATTACAGATAAAATTGTTTTATCGCCTGAATCCAGTTTATACGGAAATGCTTCGTCTGATACCTTTTCGGATATATCCGTCTGATTTTTTACGCCAACTAACAGACCTGAAAAATCAACCTCACTGACCTTCATAATTACAATCACTGCAACAGCAATAATAATCAATACCCAAAGTGTTTTATTTCTTTTTTTATTCTTTTCTTCTTTTCTTTTTCTTCGTTCATTTTCACGCTTATTTACTGCCATAACTTTTCAAATCCTATCTAATACTTCACTTTATTAAGATATAAGCCCTGCGGCGGAGCGGTTTTCCCTGCCCTTTTCCTGTTTTGGCTTTTGATTACGGCTTCAAGCTCGCCCTCTTTTATTTTACCTTCGTTGATAAACAGCAGCGTACCTACCATAATACGCACCATATTATAAAGAAAGCCGTCTGCCTCAACCTTGAAATACACCATATCATTCTCTTTGAAAACCTTAAAGTTTTTTACACTTCTTACAGTATCCTCAACATCTGAATGAGCTGAGCAAAAACCGCAGAAATCATATGTTCCTATAAATGCTTTCGCTTCCTTATTAAGATATTCTGCATCTATAGGATACCTGTAATGATAAGCATAATGATTCAAAAAAGGATTTCTTATTTTGCCGTTATAAAGCTTATAAACATATTCCTTTGATTTAACACTGTATCTCGGGTGAAAATCATCCTCAACCTCTTTGCAGCTTAAAACTGCAACATCCTTCGGAAGATATGTATTAAGCGCCATTATAACTTTTTCGGTTTCAATATTTTTATCTGTTCTGAAGGACACAAAATAGGAATTTGCATGCACGCCGCTGTCTGTTCTGCTGCAGCCTTTAACATCAAGCCTGCTGCAGAATACTTTTTCAACGGCATTCTGAAATACCTCCTGCACGGTTAAAGCATTTTTCTGCACCTGCCAGCCGTGATATTGTGAACCGTCATAACATATTTCAAGCAATAAATTTCTCATATAACTGCCGCCATAAGAGTATTAAAATAAAATATCAATGCAACATAAACCGCAACAACTGCAAGTGCTGCATAATCTCTTGCATGCATTTTTACCACTTTCATTTTTGTTCGTCCCGCTCCTCCGCGATAACAGCGGCATTCCATAGCATATGCAAGCTCTGTTGCACGGCGGAATGAAGAGATAAACAAGGGTATCAGAACGGGTACAAGTGCCTTAACACGTTTAATAAGCCTGCCTGATTCCATATCGGCACCTCTTGATTTCTGAGCTGCCATTATCTTTTCTATTTCTTCAATCAATGTCGGAATAAAGCGAAGTGCAATCGTCATAATCATTGCAATTGTATGAACATCAATCTTAATATATTTCAAAGGCTTGAAAAGCCTTTCAATAGCATCTGTAAGCTCTGTTGGTGAGGTTGTATAAGTCAGCATAGAGCCTGCAACAACAAGAATCGCTATACGGCACGCCATAAATACAGCCGTACATATGCCGTCAAACGTAATTGAAAACTTATATATTTGTACAAGCGGCTCTCCTTCGCCGTAAAACAGGTTTATAATTGCAGTTAATACAATAACGAATATAAGCGGTTTAATGCTTTTTATAATGGTTTTAAAGGAAATTCCGCTGATTGCAATAATTGCCGTTATTGCAGCAACTATAAATGCAAGTGAGATAAAATTTTTACATAAAAACAAGGAAACAATAAAAATCATTGTAAGAATAATTTTCATTCTTGAATCCATTTTATGTACAACAGATTTTCCCGGGAAATACTGACCTATTGTAATATCGCTGATCATATCGCCGCTCCTTTCCTGATGCCAAGTCTGTTAAGCTCCTTAACACCATCCGAAACGGTAAAAATATCAGTTCTGCAATCTATTCCGCTTGCTTTCAGCCTTAAGAAAATCTCCGTAATCTGAGGAACATTAAGCCCCATTTCTTTAAGCTCACTGCCGTGCGAATAAACCTCGGGCACTGTACCAAACATTGCAACCCTGCCCTTATTCATAACAAGCACCTTGCTGCAAAGCTTAGCAACATCCTCCATTGAATGGGAAACAATGATAACGGTATTTCCCATTTTATTCTGATATTCCTTTATTAAATCAAGTATAACCTCTCTTCCTTTAGGGTCAAGACCTGCACAAGGCTCATCAAGAATAAGCACCTGCGGCTCCATTGCAATAATTGATGCAATGGCAACACGCCTTTTCTGCCCGCCTGACAAATCAAAGGGAGATTTATTTTCGAGAGAACGGTCTATACCCACAAAATCCATACTCTTATATACACGCTCTCTGATTTCTTCACTGCTAAGCCCCATCTGTTTAGGACCGAAAGCAATTTCATTATATATACTTTCCTCAAATATCTGATATTCGGGATACTGAAAACAAAGACCCACAGCAAAGTGTACATTTCTGATATGCTTTCTGTTTTCCTTTGCCCAAATATTATCACCGTTAAGAAACACTGCACCGCTGTGCGGCTCCAAAAGTCCGTTGCAATGCTGAATAAGCGTTGACTTTCCGCTGCCGGTATGACCGATTATTCCGATTAAATCTCCGTTTTCCACAGAAAAATTTATATCATCAACAGCGGCAGTTTCAAAAGGAGTGCCGATGCTGTAAAGGTATTTTAAATTTTCACAAACCAAAACAGCCACCGCTAACCCTCCAGCCTGCTTTTAATAAATTTGACACAGTCATCAGCATTCAGAATGGTGTTTTCACTCTTCAAGCCTGCACTGTATATAAGCTCTGTTGCCTGCGGAACATCGAGTCCGAGAGCCTTAATTTCATCAACACGGGAAAAAACATTTTCCGGTGTATCATCCATTTTTATTCTGCCGTTGTCTACAACAACCACTCTGTCTGCTTCAACAGCTTCGTCCATATAATGCGTAATTAAAATAATTGTAATTCTGTCTTCATTATTCAGCTTTTTAATGGTATCAATAACCTCTTTGCGTCCGCTTGGATCAAGCATAGCAGTCGGCTCATCCAGGACAATACATTTGGGTTTCATTGCAATGATACCTGCAACGGCAACACGCTGCTTCTGCCCGCCGGACAGCTTATGAGGTGCTTTTTCACGCAGCTCATACATACCTACCGTTTTCAGTGCTTCGTCAACCCTTCTGCGGATTTCTTCAGACGGCACACCGAGGTTTTCAACACCAAACGCAACATCCTCCTCAACAATTGAAGCAACAATCTGATTATCGGGATTCTGAAAAACCATTCCAACATTTTTACGTATTTCAAAAACATTATCTTCATTTTCAGTTGTTATTCCGTTAACAGTAACCGTACCGCTTTTCGGAACAAGAATTCCGTTTATCAGCTTCGCTATTGTTGATTTGCCCGAGCCGTTATGACCAAGCACGGCAACAAAGCTGCCCTCTTCAATTGAAAGATTCAGTTTTTTTATAACTTCTATTTCTTCGTGATTTTCCTCTTCATCTGAAAGGTATGAAAAATCAACATCATCAAATCTGATTAATTCCATCTATTTCATCCAGATAGCAGATGCACCGCAGGGAAGAATTCCTCCGTTTTCGGAAACAGGAAGCCCTATTTCGTCAGCGGTAACGCTGCCGCCCTTCTTTTTAACTATTATATCATCAAGAATATATTTCATAACAGAGGCGGAAAGCCCTGTTGTGTATGAATTCAGAAGCACCATAAGCGGATTATCCGAAAGAACGTCTTTAATCAGATTAACAAAATCATAAAGCGAATCCTCAAGATGCCATATTTCACCCTTGGGACCTCTGCCGTAGGACGGAGGGTCAAGAATAATAATATCATACTTGTTTTCTCTTCTTATTTCACGCTGAACAAATTTAATACAGTCATCAACAATCCATCTGCAAGGTCTTTCACTCAAACCTGAAGCCTCAACGTTTTCTTTAGCCCAAAGTGTCATTCCTTTGGATGCATCAACATGAACAACAGATGCCCCCTCTTTAAGGCACGCAACCGTTGCACCGCCTGTATAGGCAAAAAGATTGAGCACCTTAACATCCTTTCTGCCGCTGTTTCTTATAACTTCTCTTGTTAAATCCCAGTTAACGGCCTGCTCGGGAAAAAGCCCTGTATGCTTAAAGCCCATTGTTTTGATATTAAAGGTTAAATCCTTATATTTAACCTGCCATACCGAAGGCATTTTCTTATAGACATTCCACTGCCCTCCGCCTGAACGTGAGCGTTCATATCTGGCACCCGGCTGATACCAGAGCTTATTCTTTCTTTCACTTTTCCATATAACCTGCGGATCAGGTCTTACCAAAATCTGATTGCCCCAACGTTCAAGCTTTTCCCCGCCTGAGCAATCAATAAGTTCATAATCTTTCCAATCTTCTGTATATCTCATCAGCTAAGTCTTTCTCTTACAACATCTGCAATATTATTGCCGAGTTCGGTAATCTTTTCTAAATCTCTGCCCTCAAGCATTACACGCACAAGCGGCTCTGTACCCGAAACACGAACAAGCACCCGCCCGTCTCCTTGAAGTTCCATTTCCGCCTCCTGAACAGCAGATATAATATATTCGTCATTGTTATATTTTTGCTTACCCTCAGAGGTAACCTCCACATTGATAAGCACCTGAGGATACACGGTCATAACATTTGCAAGTTCTCCGAGTGTTGTGCCGCTTTTCACAACTGTTTCAATAAGCTTAACACCCGAAAGCTCACCATCCCCTGTTGTTGCATAATCAAGGAATATAACATGACCGCTCTGCTCGCCGCCGATATTGTAACCCTTTTTTAGCATACGCTCAAGTACGTATCTGTCTCCAACAGCGGTTTTGGAACACTTGATGCCATATTCATCACAGAATTTGAAAAAGCCCATATTACTCATAACAGTAACCACTGCGGTATCCTTCTCAAGTCTGCCCTCCTGCTTCATCTGCATTGCACAGATAGCAATAATCTTGTCGCCGTCTATCAGATTTCCGTTTTGGTCAACTGCAAGCATACGGTCTGCGTCACCATCAAAAGCAAGCCCCAAATCAAGATTATTTGCCTTAACAAACTCCATTAATTCTTCAGGATGTGTAGAACCGCATTTATCATTGATATTAACACCGTCAGGTGTGTCAGACAGCATATGGCATTTTGCGCCGAGTCTTGTGAAGATTTCTTTGGCACAAACAGAGGCGGAGCCGTTTGCAGTATCAATAGCAATATTCATACCGTCAAATCTCACATCACAAACCGAAATAACGTGCTGAATATAATCCTCTACAGCAGTTTTGCAGTAGATTCTTTTGCCTACATCCCCACCGAGCTTATACTCAATTTCCTCTTTTTTATCAAGAATAATCGCTTCAATTTCTTCTTCAATTTCATCAGGAAGCTTATAACCATTTCCCTGAAAAATTTTAATTCCGTTATATTCACACGGATTATGTGAAGCAGAAATCATAACACCTGCATCACAGTTATATTTGCCTACAAGATATGCAATGGCAGGAGTAGGAACAACGCCCACCGAAAGCACATTAACACCAACAGAGCAGAAGCCTGCGGTAAGAGCAGCTTCAAGCATATCGCCGGAGGCTCTTGTATCCTTGCCAATCATAACGGTTGGCTTTTTATTTTCGTTTTTGCTTTTAGTTAGAATTTCTGCCGCCGCCATTCCGATTTGCATAGCAAGATCATTTGTTAAATCCTTATTTGCAATTCCTCTTACACCGTCTGTTCCGAATAATCTGCCCAAAAAAACAAAACCTTTCTAAAATTATAATAATGACTGCTGACCGTCCTGCTCAAAGCCAAGATGCTTATAACCAAGCGGTGTTACACATCTTCCCCTTGGTGTACGGCTTAAAAAGCCTATCTGCATAAGGTACGGTTCATAAACATCCTCAATCGTTACAGCCTCTTCACCGATAGAAGCAGCAATTGTTTCAAGACCCACAGGACCGCCGTTATAATTCTTAATCATTGTGGTAAGCAGTCTTCTGTCTATGGAATCAAGTCCAAGCTCATCAATTTCCATACGGTCAAGTGCATCCTGAGATGCTTCCTTTGTTATAACCCCGTCATACTTAACCTCTGCGAAATCACGGCTTCTTTTCAAAAGTCTGTTGGCAATACGAGGTGTTCCTCTTGAACGTGATGCAATCTGCAGTGCACCGCTGCTGTCTATATCTATACCGAGGATTCCTGCACTTCGGCGAACGATAGAAGCCAGCTCCTCATTAGTATACAACTCTAATCGCAGAATAACCCCGAATCTGTCTCTTAACGGTGCAGAAAGCTGACCTGAACGGGTTGTTGCGCCAACAAGAGTGAAGTTCGGCAAATCAAGCCTGATAGACCTTGCCGAGGGACCTTTACCGATAATAATATCAAGTGCCCTGTCCTCCATTGCCGGATACAAAACCTCTTCAACACTTCTGTTAAGGCGGTGAATTTCATCAATGAAAAGCACATCACCCTCCTGAAGATTTGTAAGAAGTGCAGCTAAATCTCCCTGCTTTTCAATTGCAGGACCGCTTGTTATTCTTATATTAACGCCCATTTCATTTGCAATAATACCTGCAAGAGTTGTTTTTCCGAGGCCGGGGGGACCGTAAAGCAAAACGTGATCAAGCGCTTCACCTCTGGCACGTGCTGCCTGAATGTATACAGAAAGATTTTCTTTCACCTTTTGCTGACCGATATAGTCCGTAAGTTCTTTAGGTCTGAGGTTATTTTCCAAATCACTGTCAGACTCTGTGAACTCGGTTGAAACTATACGGTTTTCAAAATCCATTTCGTTCATAAAATCTCCTAAAATATAACATTAAAGATTACGTGAAAGCTGCTTTAAGCCAAGACGTATCATTTCATCTGCCGAAAGTGACTTATCCATCTGCCCTACCGCAACAGCAGCATCACTCTGTCCGAATCCAAGTGCAACAAGAGCTGCAACAGCTTCGGAAGCTGCCGATTCCTCGGTAATTGAGCCTGCCGAAACAACGGCTGAGGAAACCTCACCTGTGGACATATTCACCATTTTATCCTTAAGCTCAAGTACTATACGCTCAGCTGTTTTTTTGCCTATTCCGTTCGCCTTTGTAATTGCCTTTGTATCAGCTGCGGCGATTGCAACCGCAAGTCTGTCAGGCGTAAGCTCTGAAAGAACTGCCATTGCTGCCTTGGGACCAACACCGGAAACCGTAATAAGCAATTTAAAAGAATCAAGCTCCGTCTGTGTTGAGAAGCCGAACAAATCCATTGCGTCCTCCCTTACAGAAAGATATGTAAATAAATTAACTTCATCACCTATCTTGCCCACCGATTTTGATGTATTCAGTGAAGTAAAGCACTTAAAGCCTACGCCACCGCATTCAATAACAGAAAACTGAGCATCAATATATGTTAATTTACCTCTGACATTATAAATCATATTTTTACCTCAAAAAATTATTATAAGCACCAAGCAGGCTTCCGCTTGCATGACCGTGGCAGATTGCCATGGCAAGAGCATCAGCCGTATCATCGGGCTTTGGTATTTTTTCAAGATTCAGAATCACTCTTGTCATTTCCTGAACCTGCTTTTTAACTGCTCTTCCGTAGCCTGTTACGGACTGCTTAACCTGAAGCGGTGTGTATTCCGCTATAACCACGCCGTGCATCTGGGCAGAAAGAGTTATTACTCCTCTTGCCTGTGCAACATCAATAACGGTCTTAGCATTGTTATTGTAAAACAGCTTTTCCATACTCATAACTCCGGGATGATATTTATCAAAAATCATATTCATTTCAGTATAAATAGTTTGAAGCCTTATGGGAAAAGGCGTATGTGCTTCAGTTGTGATTGCACCGTAATCAATAACACGAAATTTATTGGCTTTATATTCAAGAACTCCCCAGCCTATTATTGCATAGCCCGGGTCGATACCCAGAATGATCATTAATATACACTACTCCATTTTAATTTGCATAGATTATATCATACTTTATATCTATAATCAATAAAATAATTATTGATAAATTGTGTATAAAAAAGAAACAATCCACGGTATTGATACCATAGATTGTTTTAAGAACACAAAATTAAAGTTTTCCTCGCTTTTTCAAAACAAAATAGTTTAATCCCGCAAAAGCTGCCGATAAAGCAGATGCAGCAGGCAAAGAAATCCATATACCGATTGTTCCGAAAAGGTATGCAAGCAAAAACAGCATTATGATTAAAAATATCAATACACTTGCACTTGTTATAATGGCAGTTGATTTTCTTCCAAGCGATTGAAAATAAATCGAAAGAATAAGTGCAACCGACAAGAACACCGTGGCCGGTGCGATAATTCTCAAAGCACAATCAGAAAACATAATGATTTCTGAATTATTTGTAAACATTTTCACAAACAACTGCGGCACCGAAATTGCCGCCAATGAAATAATTATTGAATAAAGTACGGTTATACATATGCTGTATTTTAATGTTTTCTTAACTCTGCTTCCCTTGCTTGCACCGAAATTATAAGCAAATACAGGTGAAACAGCCTGCGATACCGCGTTTATAGGCACAACAGCAAAAATTGCCAGCTTGCTTATATATGCGAAAGCATTAACACCCAAGGTGCCCGAGATTTTTGACAAAAGATGATTTATAAGCAAAAACATCAATGAAATACTGCCTGTTTGCAGTAAGGTGGGAACACCGATAAAAAGAATTTCCTTAATCGTATTTAATTCTATTTTAATAATATTGAATTTCTGGCAGCTGATTTTAACAAAAAACAGCACACTCATCAAAAAGCTTGAAAAATAACAGATAACCGTTGCAAGCGCTGCACCTTTCACACCCATGTCAAGCCCATAAATAAATACCGCATCCAGCACTATATTTATTGCCGTAGGTATAAGCCAAATCAATAATCCATAGGTCATTTTACCCTCTGCCCTTATGATTGAAGAAAAGCCTGTTGAAAACACGTTTCCTGCTAAAACAACAGCAAAATATTCCTTTGCAAACGGCAAAATATCCTGTGTAACTCCCAGAAGATTTAAGATAGGTAGCATAAAAATATAACCCAAAACAGTAACAAGTACTGCCGAACTGTAAAAAACAAGCATTGCATTAGCCGTAACACTGCCTGCACCCCGGTAATCTTTTTCACCGAGCTTTTGTGAAACAATTACCGCAGCACCGCCGCCGACCATTTGTGCAATACCGCTCTGAATCAGCATAAACGGAAACACAATTGAAACACCGCCCATTGCATCATCACCTACACCGCGGCTTACAAACAGTGTATCAACAATATTATATAGTGCATCGAATAACAGTGCACAGAAAGTAACTGTCGAATATCTAAATATCAGCTTAGGAATACTTACTGTTTCCATTTGGGCTGTTTTTGATAATCTTTTATCCATTTTTCAGAACCCGAAAGGCACATTTATACATAACAGCACCTGTTGCTATGTTTCGCCACCAGCCAAAGTGATGAGGTGTATAGCGGTAATACTTTTCAATCTCCATAATCAAACCCATTAAACCCTGCGCAAAAGCATATCTTATTTCGGTATCCCTGTTCTCCTCAACAGGAACATCTGTTACGGAATTATAAATCTTTAAAGACTCTTTCTTGGCTTTAACTGAAAATAAAGGATTTTGCATACATATAAAATCAAATATTTTATCACCCCAGAAGCTTCGTTCAGGATCAATCCAGCAAAATTCCGTATTATCCTTATCTGTAACACAAATAACATTGGGATCCCATAAATCATAATTAACCATTGTGCATTCGGCTTTTTCAATTACGGACTTATATTTTTGAGCATATTCAAAAAGCCTTTCGCCTCTTTTTGAGCGCCTGCCGACTGCTTTTGCATCATCAAGCAGATTATGAATCATAGAGCATAGTGCATCATACCAGTTATCATACAATTGATTTTGAACATATCCGTATTTATCATTTTTTACTTTATGTATCTGTGCAAGCATTGAAGCAGTGCTCTCTGTTATAACATTTCTGTTAAGACCTGCTTCATTTCTTTGCTTTCCTTCAAGCTTTTCCATAATAAAATAGTCAGTCGGCAGCAATTCCTTTGAAAAATCCGAAAAATAAACCTCAGGCACTCTTATATCGGTATTGTTTCTGATTTGCTCATACCAATACACCTCTGCTTTCATCATCTCATTCTCATAAGTTAACACAGGCATATTCTTTTCAGGAGCAATTTTCAGCACATAGCTTTTATCTGCCTTAACCTCAAACACTGCATTATATTCTCCTGCTCCGAGCGGTGAAATTTTTGTTATCTTGTTAATTCCGGCTTTACTGAATAATTCTTTTATTTTGTTATCATCAATAACAAATTTTGTTTTACTGACCATTTTAATTTCCCCTTAATAAATTTGTGAAACTATAAATTAAATATATTTCACAACAATAATTTAACAGTTTACATACAATAAATATATCATTTTACTGTTTTTATTTTTAAATTCCGTTATATTTTCAGTGCAAAAAAGCAGAAAGAGGGTACATTACCCTCTTAATTGATGCACGAACTTCTGAAGTTCAATGTTATTAAATGTATATTTACCGAGATCCGTATTCGGAATGAAATATCTTGCGCAAACCTCTCCATTCAGAACAGCAAAGGACTGCTTTAACGTATTTGTCATATAATCGGAAGCAGCCCTTGCATTTGAGCCTGCAACGATAACCGTGCCTACCCTTTTGAATTTTTCTATAGGCGGATTGGCACCCCGCTTAAATCTTGCACTGTAATAACGCTGAAATCTGTCTACAACAGCTTTAAGCGGTGCGGGGAAAAAATTATTATACACAGGTGTAAAGAAAGCAATATAATCAGCAGCTTCAAAATCTTCAAAAAATATGTCCAGATCGTGATTACAGCAGCCCTCATGAAACTCGCAGTATTTACAGTCACAGCAGGGTGCCGGTGCTAAAGCAAATGTATCATATTCTTTAATTTCACAATCAATAAAATACGGCTTGACCTGCCTGATAAGCTCTGCACAAACACCGTCTTTTCTCGGCGAACCGTCAATAATCAAAAACTTTTTCATTTCATCACCTCTGCCATAACATCACGTGCATATTGTAACATAAATATTCATTGAGATAAAGATAAATTTATGCTATTATGAAACAATATAAATCGGAGGAGAAAATATGTCTGACCTTTTAATTAAACTGTTTATTAAAAACAACAGCGAAAACGAGCTCAAAACAAGAGAAAAGTACGGCACATTATCGGGCATTACAGGAATCGTCTGCAACATAATTCTATGTGTTTTTAAATTCATTATAGGCACTGTAACAAATTCCGTTTCCGTTACAGCAGATGCAGTTAATAACCTATCCGATGCAAGCTCAAATGTTATAACTATTTTCGGTGCTAAGCTTGCAGGCAAGCCTGTTGATGATGACCACCCGTTCGGTCACGGAAGAATGGAATATATCAGTGCACTGATTGTTTCCTTCTTTATATTTTTAATGGGCTTTGAGCTCGGAAAAAACAGTATAGAAAAAATCATGCATCCCGAAAATGTTAAATTCAACATCGTTTCGCTTATTGTGCTTATTGTTGCAATACTTGTAAAGCTATGGATGGCATACTTCAACAACAAGCTTTATAAAATAACAAACAATGTAAATATGAAGGCAATAAAACAAGACAGTCTGAACGACTGCATTGCCACAGGTGCAACATTGATTGCACTGCTGATTTCAGCATTTACTCCATTTAAGCGTGCTGATGGCATTATGGGTGTTATTGTTGCGGTTGTCGTCATAATTGCAGGAGTAAATATTGTTAAAGATATAATCAGCAATCTTTTAGGCAAAGCACCCTCCCCTGAGCTCGTTAAGGAAATTGAAGACATTATGCTTGCGGAAGAAAATATCGCCGGTGTTCACGACCTTATCGTACATGATTACGGCCCGGGCAGAATCATTGCCTCTGCACACGCAGAGGTGCCCTGCAGTATAGACGT
The DNA here is from genome assembly GCA_910577215.1 of uncultured Eubacterium sp. GTDB lineage: Bacteria > Bacillota > Clostridia > Oscillospirales > Acutalibacteraceae > Eubacterium_R. The sequence continues at coordinate 13,574 of CAJTMQ010000042.1, forward strand.
TATCAGACTGCACGATATGATTGATAATGTTGAAAAGCGTATCAGCAAAAAGCTGAATATAATGATGTGTATTCATATGGACCCCGTTGTGGTTGATGATGAAAAAATCAATGAATACAAGCGAATAATCACAGAATTGGTTAAGGAATATGACCGCAGCTTTTCGCTCCACGATTTCAGAGTTGTTGAAGGAAAAACACATACCAACTTCATTTTTGACCTTGTCATTCCGCACCAGTACAAAAAAGAAAACAGCACAATTCTTAAAGAACTGCGCTGTAAATCCAAAGAAAAATACCCTGATATAAATCTTGTTGTAACCGTTGAGCATAGCTTTGTATAGCAAATAATAATCATACATTTTTTAATATTGTACTTGCTGTTTTAGCATTTGAAAAATATTGCAGTCATATTATTTAGCGGTGATGAAAATGTTTTCTGCAATATTATCAATTTTGAGTGCAAATTTTCTTTATTTCATTCTGCACATCAACAACACGTCAAGCTTTCCAAAACCATTAAATTCAAAGGATGAAGCCAATGCTCTGGAACGGCTGAAAAACGGCGACAAAGATGCAAGAGCACTGCTGATTGAGCGAAATTTAAGACTTGTAAGTCACATTGTTAAAAAATATTATTCAAAAACAAACGATACGGACGATTTAATTTCCATCGGAACTATAGGCCTGATTAAAGCTATAGACAGTTTTAATCCCGACAAAGGCATCCGCCTTGCAACATGTGCCAGCCGCTGCATTGAAAATGCTATGATAACACAACAGTAACAATTTGCACTTTGAAGCCGCAGAAAGAGTACATTTTGCCTGAAATTGATAAATGGAGTTTGTGTCAATCATTACCTAACGCATATATCCTGCATAGAATTAAGAACGGAAAAGTTGAATACTCTCTCCTGTTTTGTATTAGACTCCAAGTTAACAACTATAAACATTATTCATTCAATGCGTTTAATGAAATTGATGATTCTACCTTCGGCGGTGCAGTCAAAAAGCAACGAATTGAAAAACATATGACATTAAAGCAGGTTGCTAATGTTGTTGGTATCAGCGTTGATACCCTTATGAGAATTGAAAAAAATAAGTATAATTTACACAATGCGGACAAGCTTAGAAAACTATTTGACATTTTAGATTTAGATGCACAAAAAATCTGCTCACCCTATCAGCTGTTCCTTATAAACAACCAAGGTGAGCAGATAAAATCATATCGTCAAAAACATAATCTTACGCAATGTGAATTTGCAAATATATTTTCAGTCAATAAGAAAGCTGTTTCAAAATGGGAAAACAATAAAACACAAATACCTTATGACAAATGGGAAACATATAATAATCTAATTTAATATATAATCACAAACAACTTATTTGTTTATTACAATAGGAAATATAGGAATTATACTTTTTTACCATAATGCTTTTTATATAATTTTCCATAAAAGAATAATCAGGATTACCAAAATCATCAACTGGTAGTAAAATGATTTGTCTATTCATTCTATTTTGATTAAATTTATATCCATAAGAA
>CAJTMQ010000043.1 GCA_910577215.1 uncultured Eubacterium sp.
AGTGTATTATAACATTCTGTGTAAAACAATGCAATATAGCACCTCCGAAAAATTATAAACTTTCTATAAATATTTTAGTATGAATTTATATTTCTAAGGAGGAAATCAGCAAATTATCATAAATAAAAAGACACAAAAAGACCTGACCTGCTTACGCAAGTCGGGCGTTTATATGATATTTAATAGTTTATGAAAACAAATTAAATTTCAAAAAACATTTTATTCAGCTTCTGCTTCACTTTCTTTTCTGTTCTTTCTCATGATAAGAACCAAAGCAAATGCAGCAACTAAAGCGAACATTGAGAAGATTGCGATTCTGAACATATCGTTTGAACCGGTATTAACAGGAGTTTCAGCACCGATAATATTCTTATCAGCAACACCGTCGCCATCTGTATCAATATTTGCATCAGCAACACCATCACCATCTGTATCAATGTTAAGATCAGCTTTACCATCGCCATCTGTGTCGATATTGAGGTCTGCTTTACCATCACCATCTGTGTCGATGTTGAGGTCTGCTTTACCGTCACCTGTTGTATCAATATTTACATCAGGTTCGTCGTCACCATCTGTATCAATGTTAACGTTCGGCTTGCCGTCACCTGTTGTATCAATGTTGATGTTTGGCTTGCCGTCACCTGTTGTATCAATGTTTACATCAGGTTTGTCGTCGCCGTCCGCATCAATGTTGATGTCAGGTTTGCCGTCGCCATCTGTGTCGATGTTGATGTCCGGTTCGCCGTCTTTATCTGTATCAATGTTTACATCAGGTTCGCCGTCTTTATCTGTATCAATGTTGATATCTGGCTTGCCGTCGCCGTCTTTATCGATGTTGATGTCCGGCTTTCCGTCATCATCTGTATCGATATTTACATCAGGCTCACCATCTTTGTCTGTATCAATATTGATATCCGGTTTACCGTCGCCATTTGTGTCAATGTTGAGATACTGCTTATAGGTGTAAGTAACAGTAATATTATCTTCTGTCATTTCACCTGTTGCATTTTCAGATGATGCAACTACCTTATAACCATAAATGTCTTTAGCGGATGTTGCATAGTTATCAAATACCTTACCGTTGATTTCGTCGCTGTCTGAAAGCTCATTGCCGGCTTCATCAACATATTTAATAACTACTTTAGCATCTTTAACATCATAGATATAGTTAACAACAATTGTTCCCTCTTCCATAATGCCTGAGATATCTGTAACAGCACGAGCTGCCATCATTCCTTCAACCTGAACATCCATCCAGTTATAGCCGTAAACATCCTTATGCTCTGTTACAAATTCATCAAATACTTTACCGCTAAGAGTAATTGAATCTGCAATCTTATTACCCTTTGTGTCAACAAAGTTAACAATTACAGTAGTATCCTTGAGCTCGTAAACATAGTTTACAACTGTCTGCTCTTCAACCATATTACCGGTTGCATTAGCAGGTGTTGCAGTTAACTTATAGCCGTAGATTTCCTTAACATCAGTTGTGTATGCATCAAATACCTTACCATCAATTGTTACACTGTCAGCAAGTTTGTTGCCTGCTTTGTCAACATAGTTAACAACTACAGAGGAATCCTTGAGAGCGTATTTATACTCAACAACAATCTGATCTTCGGTCATTTTACCGCTGGCATTTTCAGATACAGATACATAGTTGTAGCCATAAACATTGTGGAATGCACCTGCTACAGCTGCAGTATAATCTTCAAATACTTTGCCGTTAACGGTTACACTGTCTGCAATCTCTTTGCCGTTTTCATCAACAAACTTAACAAGAACAGAAGCATCTTTAAGCTTATAAACATAGTTTACAACAATCTGATCTTCGGTCATTTCACCTGCTGCATTTGCAGGAGTTGCAGTCAAATTCCAGCCATAGATTGTCTTAGCTTCAGTTGTGTATTCGTCAAATACCTTGCCGTCAATTGTTACACTGTCAGCAAGTGTATTGCCTGCACTATCAACATAGTTAACAAGTACAGAAGTATCTTTGAGAGCGTAAACATAGTTTACAACTGTGATTACATCTTCTCTTGTGTAATTTTCCTTTGCAGGAAGAGTCATTGTTCCTTCTGCATTATCAGGAATCTTTGTTAAATAGTATCCATAGTAATTATCTGAATACTTATCAAGTGTTGAATACTTATCACCTGCATTACCTCTGATTACAACCTGTGCAGCTTCATCATAAGGTAATTTCTTGCCGTTTTCATCAACAAAGTTAACGTGTACATAAGTATCAATTACTAAGTCGCCGTCTTCGTCGATGTTCTTATCCGGTTCACCGTCATCATCTTCATCGATGTTGATATCAGGATCGCCGTCACCATCTTTATCGATGTTGATATCAGGATCGCCGTCACCATCTTTATCAATATTAGTCGGAATCTTGTTCTCTTCATCAATTACAACAACTACCTTATGGTCTTTGCCGTCATTGAAATCAACAGAATCAGCGTTTGCAAGATCTGTTCTGACTACACCGTCAACGATTACATACTTAACAACATAGTTATGCTCATCATCACTCGCATCATTAGTTACAGACCATACAACTGTAGATTCAACATCTTCATCATATGTGCCTGCACCGCTGATTGTACCGCCTGTACCAACAATCTCTGTTGTAACAACATAATGATTATCGTGATTATCAGGCTTTACAGGAATGTCTGTATCTCCGGGTGTAGTTGTCTTTTCAACATAAACCTGAATATCCTGATCAGCATTGATGTCTGAAAGCGTAATTGTGTTGCCTTCAAGAACAGTTGCAAGGCCGTTAACAGTTACCTTAGTAACTCTATAGCCTGCAGGAATTGTCCATGTAACTGTGCTGTTTTCGCCGGGAGCTACCTTACCCTGACCTTCAACAGCTGCACCGGTAACACCGTTTACAGTAGCTGTAACTGTGTAAAGTGTTACATCATCAGGAACAGGAGTTGGTTCATTTGTATCTGTATCCAGTTCAGTGAAGTAAACTTCAACTGTGTGGTCATCTGTAAGACTTGAAATACCCATAGCAAGTGCAGTCTTATCTACAGTATTGTAGTTGACAACATCATTGTTAGTATCATCCAAAGCAAGTGCTGATGCAGAAGCCGCAGGATATACGGTAACACCGTCTACAACAACCTTAGCAATACCGCTGCCTGAATCAGGAGTACCTGAAATGTCTACATATGACTGATATTTGTACATTGTTTTTGAAGATGAAACTGAACCGTTACCATACTTCAATACATTAACAGTGTGATATACAGGCTTAATCTCAACAACAACCTGTGTATCTTCGGTAATATCTTTGAGATTGAGCTTTCCTTCTGTAACATCAGAAGTTTTCTCTTCTCCGTTTACAGTAACCTTCTCTACTTCATAGTAGGTATAGTCACTTGCTGTAGGATCTGTCTGCTTGTTGATATCCCACTTAACATCCTTATCAGAGCCGCTTGAGATAACACCACCATTTGTGATAGTACCTGGACCGCCTACAATCTGAGTGTTGAGCTTAATAAACTCATCATCAGGATATACAGGCATCTCCGGGCTGCCCTTTTCTGCAAGGTAAATATCTACTACGTGGTTACCCTTAAGGTTTCTGAAATAGTAGTTAACCTTGTTAATATTGTTTGAGGTATATTCCTTACCATCAATTACTACTCTGAATACTTCATAAGTAGTTGAAGCGGTTGCATTCCACTGAATCAATACAGTTTTACCTGCATCTGCTACAGTTGAAGGAGTAACAACAACGCTGTCATCTCCGCCGTAAACATTAACAGTTACAGTGTACTGATCCTTAGTAACATTAGCGCCTGATGAAGGAAGCTTAGCAACCTTAACAACAACGCTGTGGTCTGCCTTTACACCTGTGAAATCAGCAGATGCAATATCTTTATTAACTTCAACACCATCAATAAGAACAGCTGTTACTGTATAGTTATTCGCAATATTCCATTCAACAGTGCTGTTTGTGCCCTTAAGAACACGTGAAGAAGGTGTAATTGTGCAAGTGCCGTCATAACAACCTTCAATTGCAGTTGAGATTGTGAAATAAGAATCCTTATCATTCGGATCAACCGGTGGAGTCGGAACATCAGGATTATCAGGATCTACAGGAGGATTTACCGGCGGCTTATCCGGGTCCGGCTCAGCATCCTTTTCAAACTCAACATAAACCTTATGATTCTCATGGATTGCCTGCTCTAATGTGTAAGCATCTGCATCAATAAGGTCATCGCGCATTTTATCATCTACCATAACTCTTGAAGTATGGTAACCTTCAGCAGCCTGCCAGCTTACTGTCGGAGTTGTGCCCTCTTTCTGATTGAGAGCTTCGGTAACTGTACCTTCGCCTGCACCTACTGTAACATTTACATCAAAGTATCTGTCATAATAGAGCTTAAGCTCAAGGTTACCTGCACCACTGATTTCACCGCTGAGTGTACCAGCAGCTTCAGTGAATTCTGCATTATACCAGTAATCACGTGTTAAACCGTAATCCCCGGCATTAAGTTCAGCAAAAATGTCTTCAGCAGCAACTGAAACAACATCTTCAGTTGTGCCTGTGTATGATTTTGTAACAGCATTAGCTCTGGTGTAAATGTAATCGCCGTTAACATCCTTATTACCGCTGTTTACATAGTAAGCAACTGTGTACTTAGTATCGTTTCTTGGAGTCCACTTAGCAATAAGAGTATGAACTCTTTTCTGAAGATCGGACTGACCGAGATACTGGCTGAGAATAGGATCACCGCTCTGAAGCTCAGTTTCGCCCATTGTTACATTTCCATCTGCATCAACAATCTTTTCGTACCAGCCTTCAAAATCGTAGCCTGCACGTGCAGGTGTTGAGAATGCACTGTAAACCTTATCAGTAGTAATATAAGAATGATCGTTTACAGAGCTGCCGCCATTACTGTCAAAATGAACAAGATACTTGGTTGTATCAAGTGCCCAGATAGCGTAAACTGTGAGATCTTCACCCGGCATTAATGTATCAGCCGGAACAACAGTTGTATCACCTTTTGTGAGTGACCATCCTTGGAAGATATAACCTGCCTTGGTTGGCTGCTCACGGACTGCTACCTTGCTGAGAACCTCATTTGTAATATTTGTGTTATACTGAACGGTCTGAGCACTATGCTCTTTAATACCGCCCGCTACTGCCTTACCGCCATTGAAATCGTAATAGAAATTGTATGAAGCAATTTTCCACTGAGCATAAACCGTTGTGTCCGGATCTGTAAGGGTCTGGTTTGTTACAGGAACTTTACCTTCCCTATCAAGAGTCCATTCAATAAATTCATAGCCCAAACGATGAGCATCGTTTCTCTGGCTGTTAATTTTTGCCTGAAGGTCAGAGTTCTGAGGAACCTGATAGGTTTCTGTTGTCTGTCCCTCAGAATTGATCCATGCATCAGTAGCATTTACATCATATGTAAGATTAACTTTTGTAGATGAATAACCCGGGCGGATAACAATTACAGGATCATCATCATCAGGGTTTACCGGAACAACATCACCAACGGTAACATCGTTGCCATCAGGTGTGCCCCAGCCGCTGAATTCTTCATCCGGATTTTCAGGACCAGGAATATCATAATCATCAAGGTCAGGTAAAACAACGATTGGCTCATCACTGATGATATAGTATTCATCTATCGGATTTCCGTCAGGGTCCTGAACCTCAACCTTGATAGGCTTGTAAGCAAGTTCCTTACCTATATTACCGCATTCATCCTTGTACCAAACAACAAGATTGTTACCGGGACCTGCATAATCAGGAATATTAACATCAAATGAATATTCGTGAACAGGGGTATCAAGGTATTCCCAGTCATCATCTGTAGGCTCTGAATTAATATCAGTTGTAAGCCAGTAAGCAGCTACACCTGAACCTCTTCCGTCCTCAAGGAAGGTAATACCGTCATCATCAATACCGGGGCCTCTATCAACAAGAGTAACCTTAGCTATGTTCTTTGTTGTGTTTACAGCTGATGCTTCCGGCTCTTCCTCATCAAGGAATACTGTTAAATAGGTCTGGAATGTTTCAGATGTTTTTCCGTTGTTATCCTTAACGGAAAGCTCAAAGGTGTAACGTCCCTGTGTGCAGCTTTTGCTGATTTGGAAATCAGTAAACTTATCAGGGTCATCTACGGTTTCTGTTTTAATAACATTACCAAGGGGATCATAAACATTCAATGTCCATGAAACAAGTTTATCACCTGCTCCAAGAGCAGTTGAACCTATTTTAGATTTATCAAATATATTAGCACCAACAATATCATTATCGCCTAAATGCTTCAGATGCACCGTCATCAACTGAGAGCCGTCATCGGAACGAGTAATGTAAAAGTTAGCAAGAGGAAGTTCACTTTCAACAGGAGCCTGATTGAATTTCGTCTCATTAATATAATTGTTATAAATATATTTAGCAATCTGCTGAATATAATCGCTTGGATCTGTTGCAATGTAGCCATTGTCAGTACCAAGACCTGTATGAGTTTTGTTGCCCTCCTCATCATAGGTTGGGTCAGTAAGAACTTTACCATCATCAGCATTACTGATGTAGAAGATTTCGTTCTCATTCATACGGTTGATACCGTCAACATATTTCTGGCTTTCCTTCTCCTCATCAGGGATATTAGGGTCATTGCTATCACCAACAAGGTTGATGAAATACTTCTGGTTAGCAGTCTGAGCATACTGAACATTCTTAAGCGCATCAAAAGCAGTTGCTTCATAAGTCATTGAAAGGTCGCCGTATTCAAAGTATGTCATTGAAGAACAACCATGTGACTTATACTGAACGATTGGACCGAAGCCGTTACCGCCGCCTGCCTGAACAGGGATTGAAAGGTTGTCGAAAAGGATAACCTCATTACCCAAAGCACCTGTTGAGGTGTTGTACTGTCTCTGTGAAACAGTAACCTTATCTTTCTCAAGAACAACTTTAATTCTAAACTTCATACCTGAGCCCAAGGATACAGATTTAGTCTGTACAGCAGAACCTGAGAATGTTGCGGTATTTGCTGCTACATTTGTAAACTTGTAAACACCAACTGTGCTTGGCCATGTGTAGTAAAGCATATAACTTGTCAGCTTATCATCGTTGATATCTGTATCACCGGATGTAACAGCACCCTTATCAATTGCAGCATTGAGAAGGAAACCGAAGCCCAAAAGTGTATGTGGGTCAACAACTGCACAGTCAAGGTCAAATTCAACAGTTCTTTTTGAATCGCTTGTTGCAGGATAGAACATATAGTCACTAAGTGCATTTGTTCCGTAACCGGCAAAAATCATATATGCCTTATCATTTTTTGAATGAGAATATGTATGCTGGTTGAACCAATGAAGCTTGTTACCAGGTGCACCATATTTTCTTTCAACAAAAACATCCTGAATGAGACAAGGCTTCGGAGAGCCGCCATATGAACCCATGCAAGAATTATCAGCAGCTCTGTATGGCTGTTTAACCATCTGCTCTGCAGATAAGCCAAGTTTATTATACTCAGCCTTATTATAGTAATGGTCATATACATACCAACCATCAAGGTTTGTGGTATCAATCTTTACAGCCGTATCTGTAACACGGAAGGCTGAAGGATCCATACCTAATGCCTCAAGAGCCGCACTAAGCTCTGCCTTAAAACTGTCAAAATCGCCTGCATAGTCTGCCGGAACACTTACTGCAATATCAACATCAGGCGTTGGGTTACTACCGATATCAATAGATACACCAAATGCACTGACCGCACTCATCTGAATGAAGCCAACTAACATTGTTACAGAAAGCACTGCAGCTAAAATCTTTTTAACAATTTTTTTCATAAATTTTTCTCCTTTCTAAAAAGATTTTTTGAAAAAGTATAAATGTAATATCTATAGCTTATTACATTTAATTAATATTAACAATGTTCCTGCACAAAACAAAAATACGCAGACCATACTTCAGGCAAGTAAGGCTGCGTAGACGGTGGGTGCGGCAAAAGCCGGCGCTCTGTGCGAATCGACCAAAATTACTAAAATAATAGAAAAAGCAGCCAAAAAGAACAAAGATTAATATTAGTATCCATAACGTTACTCCTATATTTTTGAATTGTCAAGCGGTTATTCAAAAATTTTTTAAATTTTTATGAATTCACTTTAACTTTTTTGTGATTTTTTAGACAAACAGTGCTGAATTGTAATGTTTTTTATCGATATGCCATACCTAAAAGTTTACAATTTTTTTCATATGTGAAAATAATACCATAAAATCTGCCGTAAATATGCAGAATTTCACGTAAAGTTACAGTCTTTACAGATGTATTTACAGCGTTACACTCTGTAAAGCTAATATGCTTTACGTGTTCTTCATATTGCAAAACTCGGTGCCATTATATATAATAGGTATATAATATATAATAAACAATGGAGAAATACTTATGGATAATGAAAGATTGGATTTATACACAAGCATAGTCCCCAACCGCCGTCAGCTTATCATTCAGGATATGAAATATTATGCCTTTATCCATTACGGTGTTAACACCTTCACCAACCGTGAATGGGGCAACGGCAAAGAATCTGAAAGTATTTTTAACCCTGTAAAACAAAACACCGATCAATGGTGTGAAGCAATAAAAGAAGCAGGAATGAAAGGCGTTATTTTAACCTGCAAGCATCACGACGGCTTCTGCCTCTGGCAAACCGAAACTACAGAGCACTCTATTAAAAACAGTCCATATAAAAACGGCAAAGGCGATGTTGTGCGTGAGGTTTCCGAAAGCTGCAAAAAATACGGACTGAAATTTGGTGTCTACCTCTCCCCTTGGGACAGAAATGCTAAATGCTACGGCACACCCGAATACAATGATTTTTACATAAGGCAGTTAACAGAGCTGCTTACAAACTACGGTGATATATTTATGCTGTGGCTTGATGGTGCGTGCGGTGCAAAAGCAGACGGTCAGCCTGTTCAAAAATATGATTTTGAAAGAATTTGGAGCACTGCTCTTGAACTTCAGCCCGATATTGTAATGAGCGGCTGTGCACCCGATGTTCGCTGGATAGGAAATGAAAGCGGAAAAACACGTGAAAGCGAATGGAATGTTGTGCCCAAATTTGAGTATGACCAGCAGAACATTGCCGCAAACTGCCAAACAGATAATGATATGAAAAAGTTTCAGAAGCGCTGTCAGGATGTTATGCTGCCTGATATGGGCTCAAGAGATTTTTTAAGCAATTATGATGAATTTATGTGGTATCCTGCAGAGGTAGATGTATCAATCAGACTCGGCTGGTTCTATCATCCTATGCAGAGATTAACCCTGAAATCGCTTAATCATCTTATGAAGATATATTATAATTCAGCAGGAAACAACTCACTTATGCTGCTGAACATTCCGCCTGACAGAAAAGGGCTTTTGGCAAATGCCGATGTAAGGCGTTTAAAAGAAATGGGAAAATGGATAAAAAAGGAAGACGAGCTGGTTGTTAAGGATGTAAAATCCGAAACAGTAAACAATGGCTTTGAAATTAAGCTCACCTTCCCTGCTCAGTCTATTGACCGTATAAGGCTTGCAGAGGATACCACAAAATCTCAACGTGTTGAGCGCTTCTCAATTCACAGCAGCGGCAAAAAGATTTTTGAGGGCACAATAATCGGCTTTTCAAAAATTGCCGTTTTTGAGCCGATTGTAACCGATAATCTTACAATTAAAATTACGGAATGCAGAAAAGAGCCTTATATAAACAAAACCGAAGTTGTTGCAACAGGTGCATACAGAGTTAAATAAATTTAATATGAAAAAGACCGCTGAATTCTCAGCGGTCTTAATTTCTTTCTCATCAAATTAAAACAATTGTAGAAGCAATAATGAACTGTGCTGCATAATAAAGCAGATGGTTTACAAAGATATGAACCGGCTTATCCCAGCCTTTTCCGAAATACGTAAAGGAAAGTACAACATCCGAAAGCAGAAAGAGAACTGCTCCAACTGCGAAAGCAATCATAGCTGCACTGTGTGTTACAAATGCAGCAAGAATTGAAATAAACGCTGTTGCCGCAAGAACTGCAGAATAAAGCATAACAATATTTCTGTATTTACCGAAATCAAGCCCCAGCATTTTGCCTGAAAGCGTATTTGCAACTGCAACTGCAATGGCAACCGCAATGCAGATAAGCACCCACCACCATTTAAGCTGATTATACCAGATAATTGCAGCATTATAAAAAATATGACCTATTGCAAAGAAAATAAAGCCGGAGAGCAAATAGCCGTGATTGTCTTTCGGATAAATGAATTTCAAATCAAGTGTTATATCACCGCAAAGACCAAGTGCACCGCCCATAATAATAAGCACACCGTAGTAAGAAATATCAGGTTTAGCTATTACCGCAAAAGCTGCTGTTAACAAAAAGCAAAGACTCGATGCCATTTTGAAAAACAAATTCTTTATTCCGGCACCCTTTGAACGTGAAAATAAAAATCCTACTGTTACAATAAGCCCTGCGGCTAAGGTTAAATAATAAAACGGCATAGCTTCTCCTTAGTTTATAAAAAATTTATATTTTTATAAACCAAGTATAACATAACATATATACAACTGCAAGCAATTATACAGAAAAATTATTACTGTAACAATTTTTGTTTTTTAACTCTTAAATACAATATAATAAGCGGTATATCGGCAAGCAGCCAAGCGGCAGGTCCTGCAAAGCATACACCTGCAAAACCGAAAACAGGTGTTAAAAGATATGCAACCAGCATTCTGCCAAGCAGCTCGCCTGCTCCCGCAATCGTATTTGCATAGGTAAAGCCCAAGCCCTGCAATGTGTTTCTGAAAACAAAAAGCAGTGAAACAAGGCAATAACAGCCGCCTATCGTGAAAAGATACTGATTAGCATAGTCCATAATTTCAGCAGATGGATTTTCTATAAACAGCCTTACAACATAAGGACCTGCAAAAATCAGAATAGCACTGCATATCAATGAAATGATAAGATCAAGTATAAGTATTTTTCTGACTGACTCAATAATTCTTTTATAATTTTCAGCGCCGTAATTCTGCGCAACAAAGGTTGAGTTTCCTACACCCAGTCCACTCATAGGGATATTTGTAATCTGCTCTACTCTGCTTGCCGCCGTTATTGATGCAACTGCGGTTGAACCGAAGCTGTTGATTGCAGACTGCAGAATCATTGAGCCTATTGATGTAATAGTAAACTGCAGCGAAACAGGTATACCAAGCTTTAACTGTTCCCAGGATATTCGCAGATTCGGTTTTAAATCGTTTTTCTTAATATCAAGCTCAGGCTGCCTTTTCATTACATAAATTCCCGAAAGCACCGCCGCAACACCGTATGATATAACGGTTGCCGCTGCTGCACCTTCAACACCAAGTTCCAATACGCCTACGAACAGAATATCAAGCACTAGGTTTGTCAGCACACTTATAACAATAAACACGGTTGGCTTTTTACTGTCCCCAACCGCACGGGAAATGCTTGTAAAATTATTAAAAAGCATCTGAAGCGGCACACCGAAGTAAAGAATATTAACATATTCAGAAGACAAATCAATGATGTTTGACGGCGTTTTTATCAGCCTTAAAATAGGATTTGAAACAATATGTGCAATGATAACAATCGTAATGCCCACAATGGCAGAAAGTGTTATACTGCTGCCTGCATAAAGATTCATTTTCTTCTTATCCCCTGCACCGAAGCGGTGAGAAACAGGAATCGTAAAGCCGCTTGTCAAGCCAAGTGCAGTGCCTATAATAAAGCTGTTTATAGGTCCTATGCTTCCAACGGCAGCAAGTGCCTCTTCACTTATATATCTGCCGACAATGATATTATCAACCAGATTATATGAATACTGCAAAAGTGCACTCGCCATAATCGGCAGAGCAAACATTATTATGGATTTAACAGGGTTACCCTTCAGCATATCATTTTTCATAGCTGTGCCTCTGTATTATAGATTTTGTACATAATATCACTTTGTATGAAAATGTCAATAGCTATTTTGCAATAAGTTAAAATAATTTTAAATGTAGAAAAAAGCAAAGGTTTCCCTCTGCTTTCTTAATTATAATCCGCTATTGTTAAATACTGTACACTTTTTAAGTCTGCCTATTGTGCAAAAGTTTTCGGGATTTCTTTTTATATCCTTGATTAAATCATTAAGAGAAATCCATTTATACGCAATTGTTTCACCTTTTTGAAGCATTACACTGCTTTTATCACAATCCGTTAAACAATAATACATATTAAAAATACTATGGTGAACATCTGAAATTTCAGTATATTCAAACTTCAAATTATCTGCTTTAATTCCCGTTTCTTCAAAAAGCTCTCTCACCGCACCCTCAAGTGCATTTTCACCTTTCGTAACAGAGCCACCCGCAGTAATTTCATATTTTCCCAGGTGAATAGATTTATTGAAATCACGCTGCATAATTAAAAAATCACCGTCAATGTGCTGCACAACAATTTCACTTACCAAATGATATAAACCCTCCGGAACAGACTTGCCTCTTATCAAATCACAATCTGCGGGTGTACCATCTCTAAAATAAGCATCCCATAATTCCATATTATAACCTCTTCATTTTATCGGGTTTTGCTTGTTTTATAAATTTCAAATAATGATTTAATTTTTTTCTGCTTCTTAGTATCACTGTTTTATCAGGATATTTTTCTTTAATCGATTTAAACATATTTTTGCGTTTTTTAGAATACTGATTAAAAACAACCCAAAGGAAAAACCAGCGGTCCATTCTCTCAGTACAGCCGTTTGCCATACTTTCTCTGACTCTTCCCTTATATTCAATATTTCTTTTAAACGCACCCTTCATACAAACAAAACGGTTATACAGAAGAATTATAATTTGATCAGCCTGCTCAAGGCGTTCTGTCTGATACATTTTACTATAATTTCCGTCTATAACCCAGCCTTCGTTCTGCATAAATTCAGCAACCATTTTTCTGCATTCATCCCTATCACGCAGCACCCAATTTTTTTCAAAATTTACGCAATCAAGATAAAGCAGCGGAATATCATAATATTCCGAAAGCTGCTTTGCCAGAGTAGATTTACCGCTTCCGCTGAAGCCTAAAACTGCTATTTTCATAGAATAATCCTTTCTGACCGAGACACAAGTAAAATATAATACAAACTTTAATAATTTGTCAAGCTATAACTTTTGCACAACTTTTTGCATTACCTCGTAAATAAGCACCGCACCTTTATCTAATTTATATTGACAATGTTTAACTGTTTTATATCCAAGCTTTTCATAGAGCATAACTGCAGGCAAGGACGCATCTAAAACAGCTACATCAAAACTGCCTTTAATTGACTTTTCAAGCTGATTAATAATATACGTGCCGTAACCTCTGCCTTGATGCTCAGGAGAAACATAAACTCTTGTAATATGATTCTCCCTGAAGCTGCCTGTTCCTACAAGAATATCGTTATCATACAAAACATATAGATTTCCGCTTGAAATATCATTAGTAATATTTTCTTTTGAATGCAGCTCACAGAAAAAATCAACAACCTCTAAAGGATAATATTTCGGATAAACTGTTTTTATTGTATTCTGCACTAAATTACAGACAGACTCAATTAAATCATTCGTTGCTTTAACATACTTCATAAGTTACCCTCCAATAAGAATATATCAAAAAGAAGTAAAAAAGTAAAGAAAAAAGAACCACTCATTCCAGAGTGATTCTTTAAGAAGATGTCGGCATTGACCTATTTTCCCAGGCAGCTACCCGCCAAGTATTTTCGGCACAGAAGAGCTTAACTACCGTGTTCGGGATGGGAACGGGTGGACCCTCTTCGTAATAAACACCGACTATGAACTGTAACAAAGAGGTCACAGTTATTTGAAATGACCTGTTGGTAAATCCTCAGGTATGGTGACCCGTAGGAGAATCGAACTCCTGTTTTCGCCGTGAGAGGGCGATGTCTTAACCGCTTGA
>CAJTMQ010000044.1:0-226 GCA_910577215.1 uncultured Eubacterium sp.
AACAAAAGCAGCTGTGATTTTAAAACCTGTTTATAGCCGCCTGAAATACTTTGCAGACATTCTTCTATGTTATCTTTTTTGCATTTTCTGCAGAATTCAAAAGAAATATAAGTGAAAAACACAAAACAATATACAGAAAAACTGCCAAGAGCTTTATCTGCCATCAAAATATCACTTGATCTAATGAGCAATTTAACTGAGTATTCAAGTGTAAATCCAATAAATA
>CAJTMQ010000044.1:246-3738 GCA_910577215.1 uncultured Eubacterium sp.
CAATAAAATTTTTGAATTTAAAAATAGCTTTTTAATGTATTTATAGATTGTCATTTTAATCTCCGTATAGCAGAGCCATATGCATTTCTGCTCTGTTTGTTTTTTAGTATGGTTAGGGCTGGACAATATGCTGACTTGATTTAACAAGCCAGCATACTGCTAAATGAATTTTACTTATTTCTGATGTATCCGCGTCCGAAACAACCATTAGAATGTAATCCTGATGGTGATAAATATACACGCCAGCATAAAGGCCCATTATAATGTTTGGTTTCTTCATCCATAAAATTATCATAAGGCGGAATGGTTGTATGTGTATCCTCCAAATATTTGTTAGAACTGCCGTCAAAATATTGTGCGGTTACTTTTAACTTACTCGTTGAATCAGAATAGTTCTGACCGCCATAATACTTAAAATTTCCAACAACATAATTGGAATAGCTATATGCTTCATTCTTTTTAATTGTGCAGGATTCGGAATTTGCCGGAATATCAAATGCGAAGCTTGAAATTGTTACAATAGAAGCAAATAGTGTTAAAGTTAATAAAAAAGATAGTAATTTTTTCATAATTTTTCCTCCTGATTTTTAATTATTGCGGTTTATGTTATTAATCAAATTACATAAAACCTATATTAAGTTCATGAACTACCAAATTATGGTAAGTAAATTATAACATATATTTTGCAAATTATACAATAAAAAACGGAAAATTAATATTTTTTTAGCTTAAACGCACAAAAAGCTTTAAAATATAGGTGATTTTTTTGAAATTAACCATATTTTAAAGCTTGTAAATTATCAATACTTTATTCCTCTGTTAATGCTTTGAATGCATCTCTTATTGTTCTTACAGGCACAATATCAACATTAACCTTAAGCTCTTTTGGCAGTGCTTTATAGTTATGAAACGGTATAATGCACCTTTCAAAGCCAAGGCGGTGTGCCTCTGAAACACGCTGTTCACAGTGGCTTACCGCTCTTATCTCCCCTGCAAGTCCGATTTCGCCGAAGGCAATAACATTTTCATTAACAACCATATCCTTAAGTGAAGATACAAGTGCCATTGCTACGGTTAAATCGGCAGACGGCTCATCAAGCTTTAAACCGCCCACAACATTGATATAAGCATCCATACTGTTAAAATAGTAGCCTGCCCTTTTTTCAAGCACAGCAAGAAGCATTGCCATTCGGTTATAATCGAAGCCTGTGCTCATTCTTCTTGGCGTGCCGAAGCCTGTAGCGGTAACAAGTCCCTGAACCTCAGCCAGAATCGGTCTTGAGCCTTCCATAACGCAGGCAACACAGGTTCCGCTTGTGTTTTTCGGTCTGCCTGAGAGCATTAAAAGTGACGGATTTTCAACCTCCTGTAAGCCATTCTGCATCATCTGAAATACACCGATTTCATTTGTTGAGCCGAAACGGTTTTTTACGCCTCTTAAAATTCTGTATGAGTAGTTTCGTTCACCTTCAAAATATAAAACAGTATCAACAATATGCTCAAGTACCTTCGGACCAGCAATTGCACCGTCCTTATTAACATGGCCCACAACAAATATAGGAATACCGAATGATTTGGCAGTGTACATAAAAATGTTTGTACATTCTCTAACCTGTGTAACAGAGCCTGCCGAGGAGGAGCATTCTTCATAAGTCATTGTCTGAATTGAGTCTATTATTACAATATCAGGCTTTTCCGTTCTGATTGTTTCAACGATTGTGCCGACATCTGTCTGCGATAAAATTGCTAGGTTATCGGTAAATACACCTAATCTGTTTGCACGAAGCTTAATCTGATTGGCAGATTCCTCACCGCTCACATACAAAACATACTTATCCCTGCCCAGATATTCGCAAATCTGGAGCAATATAGTTGATTTGCCGATACCCGGATCACCGCTGATTAAAACAAGGCTGCCTAAGACAATTCCGCCGCCGAGAACGCGGTCAAATTCCTTGATGCCTGTTGAAATTCTTTTTTCAACATCCCCTGTAATATCCTTCAGCTTCATTACCTGCTGAACGGCTGATATGGATTTTCTTGCCGAACTGACTTTCGATGAAGCAGTCTGCAGCTCCTCTGTCATTGTATTCCATTCACCGCATTCAGGGCATTTACCATACCACTTACCGCTTTCAAAGCCGCACGCACTGCAAACATAAATTGATTTTGATTTTGCCATAATTTATAATTCCCTATTCAAATATGTATTTATACCCATTGTAATTGTATATGCCAATTGCTTCTGGTATTCATCCGTTTTCAGCTTATTGTTTTCCTCATAATTACTCATAAAACCACATTCAACCATAACAGACGGAGCGGTTGCCTTATACAAAATGTAATAACTATTGTCTGAAACCTTGTTAAGCCTTTCGTTATTCGGCTGCAAAAACTGCTTGCTTATATCAAGAATGTTATTTGCAAGAAGCTCGCTTGAAGCTTCATTTGCCGTATACCAGACCTGCATTCCCCACTCCGAAGTATCCTCAAAATGATTCTGATGTATAGAAACAAGTATGGAATCATCAATATTGTTCACAAAATCAAGCCTGTTGTAGAGGTCTGAACGGCCTGTATCGGAGCCTTTGGGATAGTATTCAGTGTCATCATCACGTGTTGTGTAGCAATTAATGCCGCAGAACATAAGAAAATCATAAAGATTTAAAACAATTCCGAGGTTTATTTCCTTTTCAAGTGTTCCGTCTGCAGCAATCGTACCTGCATCCTTGCCGCCGTGCCCTGCATCAAGCACAATATTGCATCTGCTTCTTATATAGTTTGAATGAACAGTGTTTGATTTTTCAAGCAGAGCATTGATTCCAAAGCAGGATATGAATGTAAAAATGAATACAATTGAGATTATCAGCGTTCTTTTCATAAAATCACCAATAATACTTATGAATTAATTATATAATATATTGCTCTCAATCGCAATAAAATATTGCAAAAATACATATTAAGGGATATAATTTACCCATATAAAAGATTATTTGAAGGTGACATTATGAAAATTGTTATTCTTGATTCCTATACAACCAATCCCGGTGATTTAAGCTGGGAATTTCTTGAAAAATATGCTGATGAAGTTGTAATTTATGAGCGGACATCCGAAAGTGAAGTGATAAGCAGAGCTAAAGGTGCACAAATATTAATTATAAATAAAACTGTTTTAGGCAAAGCTGAGCTTGATGCACTTGCCCCCGAGTTAAAATACATCGGTTTGCAGTCCACAGGTTATAATGTTGTTGATTTAGACACTGCCGGTGAAAACGGTGTAACTGTCTGCAACATTCCCGCATATTCAACCAATGCAGTTGCTCAGCAGGTTTTTGCGTTTATTCTCCATTTTGCAAATAAGATTGATATGCATTCCGAGTCCGTTCACAATGGTGATTGGTGTGCCTGCCCTGATTTCTGTTACTGGAAATCCCCTCTTACTGAGCTGGACGGCAAGACACTCGGAATAATCGGTTTTGGCTCTATCGGCTC
>CAJTMQ010000044.1:3748-4727 GCA_910577215.1 uncultured Eubacterium sp.
GTGTGGCTGAAATCGGAGAAGCGTTCAGAATGAAGATACTTGTTAATTCAAGAACAAAAAAGGATTTAAGCACCTTTAAAAATGCTGAGAATGCCGATTTGGATACGCTTTTAAAAAATTCAGATTTCGTAACCTGCCACTGCCCTCTTACTGCCGAAACTACAGGGCTTATTAATAAGGAAACCATTTCAAAAATGAAGAAAACGGCTGTTCTGATTAATACCTCAAGAGGTCCTGTTGTGGATGAAAATGCGCTTGCAGCAGCGTTGAATAATGATGAAATCGGCGGAGCGGCAGTTGATGTTCTTTCTGCTGAGCCTGCAAAAAAAGATAATCCCCTGCTTACTGCAAAGAACTGTGTTATAACACCTCACATTGCTTGGGCAGCAAAGGAAACAAGGGCAAGGCTTGTATCTGTGCTTGAAGAAAACCTGAAATGTTATTTGAGCGGAAATGTGCAAAATAAAGTAAACTAAAATATATTGACATTTGAATTAATTTAATGTATTATATTGATTGTTCGCTGGTGTGGCGAAATCGGCAGACGCAAGGGACTTAAAATCCCTCGGTAGCAATACCGTACCGGTTCAAGTCCGGTCACCAGCACCACGGGATACCCGTTAGGGTATCCCCTTTTTTAGAAAAGAATAAGCCGGCGTGATGGAATTGGCAGACGTGCTGGACTCAAAATCCAGTCCTGGCAACAGGGTGCGGGTTCGACCCCCGCCGCCGGCACCAAAAAGCAAGTCATATGACTTGCTTTTTTATTTTGGTTGACTAAATTAATTTATAATGATATACTTTAAAATGCCAAACCAATTAAATATTTTTTGCATTAAGGCGTGCTGTTTTTATAAAAAAACACAGGCTCTGTTTATGCACGCTTATATGCGATGTATTTAATTGGTTTGGCGACTGTTGGGGCTATGTGTTTTTTATGCGTAGCTTCGATGAAGTTACGCATTTTTTTATTTAGAGG
>CAJTMQ010000044.1:4781-4996 GCA_910577215.1 uncultured Eubacterium sp.
ATGCAGTTATTGCGGATGTCCGATAGGTAATCCAACTGATACTGATGACAGAAAATCATCCGGATTTGCATTATTGGGATTTTTTCTGGGTATAACATTTCCAATTATAGGTTTAATTCTTTACTTGGTTTATGAATCTAAAAAGCCCTTACGTGCAAAATCGGTCGGTAAAGGTACATTGATAGGATTCTTATCAAAGATTTTATTGGCAGCAG
>CAJTMQ010000044.1:5030-12751 GCA_910577215.1 uncultured Eubacterium sp.
TTCATGGTATATCTGATGGTTCATTCTTTGAGTGGATGGATAGTCACGTTCCTGAAATAAGTGATTCTTTGCCTAATGAATACGATTCTTCCGACTATTTTGAAGATGATAATACTAATTATTTTGCAGCTGATGCTTCAGAGAATAACATTTCGGAAAATAATGCAGATATTAAATTCGGAGATTTTATTATTGAATATAACGGTTACTATCACAATACAATGCTTGATGTTACAGTCAAAAACACAAGCCGCAAAAGATGTTCATATAGTATAACTATTGAAGCTGTTGATAAAAACGGTGCACGCTTGGATACGGATATGATTTTTGTTGATAGATTGAATAAAGAACAGGAAATTACATTGCAAGCATTTGAATATGTAGATGAAGAAAAAATAGATGCATATAAAGAAGCTGCCTTTAAAGTTTTAGAAGTTTATGAGCTTGATTATTAATTCAATTTAATAACTTCAACAAAAAAAGCAGCTTATGATAAGCTGCTTTTGATTTTTTCATAAATTTCAACTATTTTAAATCTGATTTCAAATTTATTGTTTGAGTTAATCAGTTCTATTTCCTCATCATCAAGAATTTCATTCATTTCACTTTCCGAAACTGCTGACAAGCAAATCGCGGGAAACATAACACACCACCAATTGTGCCCTTTTGCCTCACCTATTTCAATTTTCAGTGCGTTGTAAATGCCGCTTGGTAGTGTTATTTCTTCGTATTCCCTTGTATTGAAATACTCTTTATCGACATAAACGTTAACATCGTAGTCATAACCATTCTGTTTGATACATTCTGTTGCAGTTTCTTCAAACAAATCAATGTTTTTTTCGCAGGAATTTATGATTTCATTCAGCGAACTGCAATCTGTGAAAACACGCTGCCCTTTTTCAAGAACTGCATCACGCACCTTCAGTTTTAAATTCTGATCATATTCTTCGTCCGAATTTGCAAGAATATGAAGCCTGAAAACATCATTTGAAATTTTTTCGCTTGTTTCAATAAACGGTGAGATATAAGAGGAAATAAGTAATAACAGAAGAAATATAGGTACAAATATTTTTATTGTTTTTGACATAATAAAACCTGCCTTTCGATTTGATTGTGGGCAGGTTTTAAAAGTTTTATTCAGTTTTTTTCAGATGTTATGAAATTGAATGTACCTATGACTTATCTTTTAATTTTTTCAGATTGCTGAGCTCAGTCAGTAAGAGACCAACATATATGCCGTCCATCAAATTATATAATCCCACAACAACCATACCTATTATTGCAGGCAGGCTTAGGGAAATCATAAGTTTTAAGGGAGATGCTGTAAGGAGCATTGTTCTTGTATCTGATTTATTCTTCATATTATTCTCCTTAAAATCTATGAAATTGTCCAGTTCTGGCTTTGCGTCTGAAGGTTAACCATATGAGAGAAAATACCGTTGTTTTTGACTAAATCGTCAGGTTTGCCTTCTTCTGCAACATAGCCGTCCTTAAGCACAACAATCTTATCAGCTCCTGCAACCGTTCTCATTCTGTGGGCGATAACAAGCACTGTTTTATTTTGAATGAGTCTTGAAAGTGCAGTCTGAATAAGTGTTTCATTCTCTACATCAAGAGAAGCTGTTGCTTCATCGAGCAGTATAATAGGTGCATTTTTAAGAAAGGCTCTTGCAATTGAAATACGCTGTCGTTCACCGCCTGATAACTGACATCCGTTTTCACCTATATCTGTGTTATACCCATTCGGAAGCTTAAGGGCAAATTCATCAACATTTGCAAGCCGTGCTGCCTGAATAACCTCGGCATCCGTAGCATCCTTTCTGCCTAATCGGATGTTTTCCATAATAGAGTTGTTGAACAGCGTAACATCCTGAAATACAATTGAATAAAGTGAAAGCAGTGTTTCGGGATCAATTTTGGATATATCCATTCCGCCCACAGTAATTTTTCCATGATTGATATCCCAGAAACGGGACGCAAGTCTTGACACAGTTGTTTTACCGCCGCCGCTTGGACCTACCAAAGCAGTAATTTCGCCCTGTTTTGCCGTAAATGAAACATCTTTCAGCACGGTTTCGCCTGTGTTATAAGCAAAGCCTACATTCTCAAAATGAATATCACAGCCATTGTTTGAAAGTTTTGTTTCACCTTCCTGTATCGGATGATAAAGAATTTCATTCATTCTTGCAATATTGGTGCGTGTGTTGATAACAGCAGCAAGATTTTGCAGAGATGTATTAAGCGGATCATAAATTCTTGAAACAACAAGTAAAAATACAAAGAAGGTTAAAATACTGATACTGCCTTTAATTAAAAGTGCAGTTCCTACAAGAGCTACTGTTGCAATACCAAGCTTTAAAATTAAACCTGCTGAAACAACAAATGCTGCTACAGTAAATTCATTTTTTATAGAGCGTGTTTCAACTGCCTTGATTTTCTTAGTTAAGCCTTTCAGATAAGTTTTTTCAGCATTATTCGCCTTCAAATCTCTTGATGTTTCTATACATTCCTGAATTCCGTCTGCACATGCTATTTTTGCTTTCATTGCTTTTCTGCTGATTTTTTCCTGCACTTTTGCAGAAAGAAAAACAATAGCAAATGCTACAGGAAGTACCCACAGAGCTGCAAGTGCCATTCTCCAGTCAAAGAAAAACATTCCTATTCCGATAAGTGTTGTAGAAATAATTGAACCTATAAGTGCCGGAATGTAGTGCGAGCTTACACTTTCCAGCACAGCACAGTCAGACATAATTGTACTTGTTAAATCTGCAAGATCTTTTTTGCCGAAGAATGACAGAGGAATTTTACGGAGCTTTTCAGCAAGTGTTATTCTGCGAACACCTGATTCAATATAAGTTGAAAGATATGTTGCGTTATACTGAAAATATGCAGTCAGCATGATTAAAGCT
Organism: uncultured Eubacterium sp.; assembly: GCA_910577215.1. Lineage (GTDB taxonomy): Bacteria > Bacillota > Clostridia > Oscillospirales > Acutalibacteraceae > Eubacterium_R. The sequence goes on from CAJTMQ010000044.1 coordinate 7,940, forward strand.
ACACATATAACACAGCCAATTATATAAATTGGAAGTTTTGAGCCTTGCACAGAGCCCTGCATTAAATCATCAACAAGATAATACAAAACGGTAACCGGAAACATAAAAGAAAAATTCTGTAATACGCAGGCAATAATACCCTTAACCAAATCTTTTGCGCCCTGCTCTGAAAGAGCATATTTCTTCTGTAATTTTTTTATCATATCACTGAGCCTCCTTTGCTACTTTCCATTTTACGGATGTTTGGTAGCTGTTCCACATTTTTGAGAACAGTCCGCCTTTATTTATAAGCTCATTGCATGTTCCCTCTTCAATAATACTGCCGTTTTCGAGAACAAAGATTTTATCTGTATTGGCAACTGTAGACAGCCTGTGAGCAATCATAATAACTGTTTTACCCTTTGAAAGCTCATTCATTGCCTGCTGAACGCGAACCTCATTATCAGGGTCTGCAAAAGCTGTAGCCTCATCAAGAATAATTATCGGTGCATTTTTCAGCATTGCTCTTGCAATTGCAATTCTCTGCTGCTCACCGCCTGAAAGATAAACACCGTTTGTGCCTATTACAGTATCAATGCCGTTTGGAAGTTTTTCAATAATATCCATACACTGAGCAGATTTCAGTACCTGCATAATCTCGTTTTTTGTTGCGTTTGGTTTACCCATTTTAACATTTTCAAGTATAGATGCTTTAATAAGCCTGCTGTTCTGGAACACAAAGGATATTGTATTCATCAATTCGTGTTTGGGAATATCTCTGACATCAATTCCGCCGATGAGAATTTTTCCGCTTTGTGCATCAAAAAATCTTGAAATTATATTTGCAAGTGTACTTTTTCCACCGCCGCTCGGGCCGACAAATGCAACTGTCTGCCCTGATTTAATATCGGCAAAAACGTGATTAAGTGCTAAATTTTCACCATCATAGCTGTAGCTTACATTATCTATACTAACAGAAGCATTGTCAGGATGCTTTGGATTTTCTGTTTCACAAAGCGGTTCTGCATTCAGAACACTGTCAATACGTTTCATAGCATCATCAACAATCATTTCATTTTCACTCATGTACATAATTCTTGTGAGTGTTACGGTTATGATAGGCGTTATAATTATATAAAATAAAAGATTTAGTAAAAATTCATTGGTAACACCATTTCTTGTAAAAATAAGTGCGCCTGCAACAAGAAGAGCAAATACGCCGTTTACCGCAGCAGTGAAAAGTATCATAGGCAAGCGGAGATGTTTGGTATAAGCAATAACCCATTTTTCATATCTCTCAATAGAATTTTTAAATTTTTTGAAAGAAAATACGGTTTGATTAAATGTTTTAACAACAGGAATGCCGCGCACATATTCAACCGCTTCGTTTGACATATCCGCAAGTGCGTTCTGATATTCTTCCATTTTCTTTTTCATATTGGAGCCTGTCATCGTCATCATAATCAGAAAAGAAAGCACAACAGGAGCAAGACTAAGCAAGCCAAGACGCCAATCAAAGGCAAAGAGCAGAACAAGCAGACCAACAGGTGTTGCAATAGCACCCGCTTTATCGGGAAGCTGATGCGCAAGATATGTTTCTGTTGCGGCACTTGATTCATCAACAATTTTTCTTAATTTGCCGCTTCCAAAGCTTTCGGCAAATCCAAGCGGAAGCCTTACAATATGCTCCATTGCCTTTATTCTGATGTTTGTTGCAACACGGAATGCAGCAACGTGTGAGCACATCAGACCTGAAATATATATAATAACAGACAATACAGAAAATAGGACAGCCATCCAGCCGTTATGTGTTAAATTTTCTGCCTTACTGAAATCGGGTGCAACATCAAGCACCTCTTTTATAATTTTCCAGATGTACCAGAACGGCACAAGTGCAATTATTGCACTGACCGCTGACAAAATCCACGAGCTATATGTAAAATACCTGTGCCCGCCGGCATAATCCATAAGCCTTGAAAAATTAGATTGTTTTTTCACATTGATTCCTCCCTATAGTGTGAATTTATCTATTTATAAAGTTAGTATTTACTAACTTTATTGTTAAAAATTAAGGGGTTACAGCCCCATAATTTTCATCCACCCTGCCATATTGAATTCTTTTAACTGGTTAATGAATATTTTGGCATTGTTCTTTGGCATGTCATGCCTTAGAACTTCAAATAAGCCGTTGAACATACCGTTTGAAATCATATGGCATAATTCGGCACTGAGTTCAGGAACGTCATTGCCAAGCATTTTTAAGACCTCAATATACTTGAAGGTTGATTCAACCTCTACCTCCACCATCGTATCTATAAAGTTTTCATATGAAGTACCGTCACTGCAACAAATAAGAATTTTAACCTCATCATAATGGTCGTATAAATAGTCTATTGTCCAATTTATACATTTTCCTGATTCATTACCCATATGTGCAGGCTGTTCCTCAGGAGGCAGATTAGAGAAGCCTATCTGAGTCTGCATAAATCTTCCCATTATTGCGGCGGCATGCGGCTCAACAATGGAGGCGTACAGTGCTTCCTTGCTTGAAAAATAACCGTAAAAGGCACCGGTGGTAACCCCTGCTTCTTTTACAATATTTCTAAGTGAAGCAGACTTGAAGCCTTTTTCCAAAAATTCTTTTTTGCCGGCATTTAAAATATTTTGCAATGTTGTTGCATCATTATTATTCATAGTGCACCTCGTATGTAACAGTGTTATATAACACTGTTATAATAATTCAAAACTATTTATTTGTCAATAGTAAATTTTTAATGAACGAAAAAATAAAACCCGCCATTTAGGCAGGTTTTAAAAAGGTTTATTCATATATTTTGCAGCCTTTGTTAACAGGTGTGCATATAACAATGTCCTTTGCAAAGTCTTTAAGCTCAGCTGCGGCCTTTTGTGCCTTTTCTTTATCATCGAAAATTCCGAAAACTGTAGGTCCGCTTCCGCTCATACAAAAGCCCTTTGCACCGTTATTTTTAATAACTTCTTTTATGTTAATACGGTTCGGTACCTCAATGAACTGCTCAAAAACATTTTCCATTTTTGCACAGATTGCATCCAAATCTCTTGACTGCATTGCACAGAGCATACCAAGCTTGTCAGGTGTATGCGTTTTACCGCATGTGTCAAATTGCTTATAAGCATAGCCTGTGTTAACATCAAAATCAGGCTTGGCAAGCACTATGTAACATCTGCGAAGCGGTTTAACTTTGTTCAGCACATCCCCTATTCCCTGTGCAAGAAGTGTACCGCCCGTTAAGCAAAACGGAACATCGGCACCAATTTTAACACCGATTCTGCAAAGCTCATCATCACTTAAATTTGTTTTATAAATCTTATTTAAAGCAATTATAACGGCAGCACCGTCTGCACTTCCTCCTGCAAGGCCTGCAGCGTGCGGAATGCGTTTAACAATGTCAATATTTATACCCTTATTCTTTTTCTTTGTTGCTGCAAAAAAGGCTTCAGCGGCTTTATATGCAATGTTACGGCTGTCCAGCGGTATGCTGTCTATATTACAGGATATTGAAATGCTCTTGGATTTGTTTTCGGTTACGGTTACTGTATCGTAAACGCCGACGCTTTGCATTATCATAAACAAATCGTGATAGCCGTCATTACGTCTATTTACAATATCAAGCATTAAATTTATTTTAGCATATGCTTTAACCTTAACTACCATGTTTCTCCTTTAATTCTTTAACAAATTCGCCTATTCTATCTATAGCCTTTTTAATATTTTCTATTGAATAGCAGTACGAAACTCTTATAAAGCCTTCCCCGCAATTGCCGAAGGCAGTTCCGGGAACAACTGCAACACGTTTTTCCATAATCAGTCTTTCGCAGAATTCATCACTTGATAGACCTGTTGATTTAATACACGGAAATACATAGAATGCACCCTCAGGCTCAAAACAATCAAGCCCGATTTCCCTAAAAGAATTAACGGTAAATCTGCGGCGCATATCATAGTCATCACGCATTTTTTTTATATCTTTATCACCGTTTTTCAGTGCCTCAATTGCAGCGTACTGCGAATTTGTGGGGGCACTCATAATGGCAAACTGATGCAGTTTAGTCATCTGTGTTATAACGGGCTCAGGACCTAAAGCATAGCCAAGGCGCCAGCCTGTCATAGAATATGTTTTTGAAAAGCCGTTAATAACTATGGTGCGTTCCTGCATTCCGGCAATTGATGCAATAGAACAATGCCCCTCATCTCCATAAGTAAGCTCACCGTAAATTTCATCTGAAATAACAAAAAGGTTGTGCTTTATGATAACTTCTGCTATTGCTTCAAGCTCATTTTTACGCATAACCGCACCTGTCGGATTATTCGGATACGGAAGAATCAGAAGCTTCGTTTTGTCGGTAATTGCTGCTTCAAGGGATTCGGCAACAAGTTTAAAGTTGTTTTCTTCCTTGGTAACAAGAGGAACAGCCACTCCGCCGCAGGTTTCAACTATAGGTTTATAGCAAACAAATGAAGGCTCAACAACAAGAACCTCATCTTCTGCCGAGATAAGCGTTCTTATAGCCATATCAATTCCCTCTGAGCCACCTACTGTTACAATAACTTCGTTTTTGGGATTATATTCAATATTGTATTTTCTTGAATAGAAATTACATATTTCTTCTCTGAGTGTAATTAAGCCTGCGTTTGCAGTGTATCGTGTTGCACCTTTGTCAAGATAATCAATAGCGGTTCTTCTGATGTGCCAAGGTGTAAGGAAATCAGGTTCACCAACACCAAGAGAAATTACGTTATCCATCTCCTCGGCAATTGAAAAGAATTTTCGTATGCCGCTTGGTTTAATATCA
>CAJTMQ010000044.1:12765-13839 GCA_910577215.1 uncultured Eubacterium sp.
TTTGTTTAGGAATTTGCTGTAGTCTAACACAGGGAAACAATCCCCCTATCGTCTTTAACTTCATCAGAGAATAAAATGCCCTGTTCTTTATACTTTTTAAGTATAAAGTGTGTTGCAGTTGAAACAACACCTTCAAGCGGCGAAAGACGGTTCGCAACAAACATAGCAACCTCCTGAAAAGATTTATCGGTTACCATAACGGCAAAATCAAAACCGCCACTCATAAGATAAATGGATTCAACCTCTTCAAGTGCAGCTATTCTGCTTGCGACATGATCAAAGCCATGACCGTATTTTGGCTGAACTTTGATTTCAATAAGCGCAGTAACCGTTTCAAAATCTGCCTTATCCTTATCAATAATAGCTTTATAGCCTTTAAGTACACCCGATTCTTCAAGGAGCTTAATCTCGTTATAAATATCCTCTTCGGTTTTACCAAGCATAACGGCAAGCTCTTTATTTGATAATCTTGCATTGTTTTCAAGTAAATCAAGTAATTTATTCATAAAAATTCTCCTTATTTTATCGGAATTAAAATTGGCTGCCGTTTCTGGTAAATCGTAATATAATCAAAACCGCAATCCTTGGCAAGCTGCATACCCTGCTCAATTCCCATTCCTAATTTATTATGATAATGGCTGTCTGAGCCGATTGTGATATATTCTCCGCCCAAGTCTTTAAACAATTTAATTATATTTTGTCCCGGCAAAGTTTCATTCAAATCAAGAAATAAGCCTGATGTATTTATCTCAAGTGATTTATTATTTTCTGCAAGTGTTTTCAGAATTGTCTCTATTTTATCAGAAAATTTTGTTAAATCAACATCAATTTCAGCATTTCCCTTAATATATCGCAGAGGATATGTTAAATGTGCCAATGAATCAAATTTATTCCAAAGGCATAATTGGTAAACCGTGTTAAAATACTTATCAAGCAAATCATAAACGTCATAGTTGTTGTAGTCAAGGAAATAGAAATCTTCCATATTTTCAAGATTATGAATTGAGCCTAAAATAAAATCGTATTTATAACTATTCAAAATATTTTCTGCACGCTCTTTATTGTATATTGCTT
>CAJTMQ010000045.1:0-1182 GCA_910577215.1 uncultured Eubacterium sp.
GGCTTTTTATATATTCTCCTTTCTCCCGGTCAGGTAACCAAAAACTTTCAGGCAGCTTAGCAAGTAAGGGTTAGCGCTGAGCAAATATTTTATTTTTAGGAGTTTTTATTATGGCTAAATTAAACAAAGTATTCAAAACAACATCAGAGGAAGCGTCTATTGATGCTTGCGGGCATAATTTCCTGTGTATATATGGTTCACATATCAACGGAAATTATATTTCAATTATCAATTTCAAAGTGTCAGCTGAGCTTTCTGAAGCAAACGATATATTTTACAACAAAAATGCTATTGCTAATTCACTTGAAACTGTGCTTGAACTTAAAGATGATGCAGAAGTAATTGCTGAAGAACTTGCTAAAGCAATTATGCCAAGACTGCAAATTCAGGAAGCTCAGAAGCAGCGTAATGATTTTGTGAGATAAGAGAGGATTGACATATGAAAAAATGGAATGAATTAAGTTCTAAAGGCGGCAAAATTCAAAGATTAAGAAGAGCAATGCTGCCAAAAGAAGTATATGAAATGATTTCTCCCCTTATTGATGGATACAACAAAAGCAAATCGGAAAGCGTGTTGGATGAATCGAGAGATTACCTAATTAATAATCTGAGCAGTTTTACACGCTCGTCACAAGAAAGAATAAAGTATTTTTTGCTTTAAAGGAGATTTCATTTATGAAAAAAAGTAAATCAAGTGATCCGGTTACAGTCACTATGTATTCAGTAACTGAATTGAACAAGATTAAAAAACTTCTTGAAGATAACGGTTACAGGGTTAACTATGATTATCTTGCAACCTGCGGTCCATCAATGAAGCCGCTTATAAATTATGTTCAAAGCCATCCGAATACAGACACAATTTATCTTGGTTTTGATAATGATGAAGCCGGTAATAAGTATAGGCAGCGTGCAAGAAAAGCGTTAAGTGAAATTGGCTATAGCGGCAAAGTTATTGACAAACCGCCGCATACCAAAGATTTCAATCAGGATGTACAACTGCTTAAGCAGCATAACGGTACTATCTCACAACAAAACACAATTCAGAACAATAATTTTAATATTGAAAGGATGATTCAAAGATTCTTATCTGTCCTGATGAAGATACTTCAAGACATTTCTTTGCGAGTTTATTTATCAGATATTTTACTACTCAGCTTATAGAATTAGCTGAATCAAGTCCTA
>CAJTMQ010000045.1:1197-12965 GCA_910577215.1 uncultured Eubacterium sp.
AATAAAGTATTATCACGTAAAGTCTTATGTTTATGGGATGAATTCGGAAACTTTCCACCAATTAAAGATATTGATTCAGTTTTTACAGCAATCAGAGCAAGAGGAGTAAGAATATTTTATTCTCTTCAAAGCTTCTCACAGCTCAAGAAAAGTTATAATAAAACTTATGAAGAAATTATACTTGATTCATCACAAATTCTTATGTTCACCTTTGTAGCGCCTACTGCCTATACCACAGCTAAACAGTTATCTGACATTTTAGGCTCGCAAACGGTTCTTTCCGGTACCGTTGCTCACAGAAGTAAAACCTTCAGCATTTGGAATGAAGATAACACAGCTACATATCAGATGATTAAAAGACCACTTATGTTTCCTGAAGAAATAATGTCTATTCCAATTGGAACATTTATTATTGTCAAAACAGGTGGTAAAAGCGATCAGATAAGGATGAAAACACATTTGCCTATGTATTCAGATTATTGCAAAGTTTATCCTGAATACAGTCAAAACATAAAAACTGAACTAAAAAAAATTAATGTTCTGAGTGGCGAAAAAATAAGAATGCTCGGAGCAATGCAAAAAAACAAACTTACCTTAGGTATGTTTGATTAAAAAAAGACGGCTGCACTCGTTGTGGCCGTCTTGCACTTCATTATAAAGAACACAAAAAAGGAACACAGAACTATGAAAAGATTTATAAAGATACCAAAGGTCATTTTTGAATTAGAACTCACTCCCCTGCAGCTTCTTGTATATGCAGGGATCGTTTCGCTCAAATCAAGAGCAAATTATACAACTGCAACAGCTAATGTCATTGCAAAGCGTTGCAATATTAGCTCAAATAGTGTTTACACCGCCGTAAATGCGCTTAAAGCAGTTGGATTAATTAACAAGACTAACAATATTAAAAATGGAAAAAACACCGCAAACGGCTATTATATCAATAATATCAGCGGTGCTTTTATTAAGGTTGAATATTCAATTTTTAAATTCAATCTTTCCCCTTCTGAATTTGCATCTTACATAACCATAAAGAGCAAATGCAATCACGCTAAACGTGCGTTCCCTTCACTTAAGCAAATATCAAAGCTTGCTCATATCTGTATTGATACAGTAATATCAGCAGTCAGAGAGCTTGCAAATAAAGGTTTACTTCTTTTCAAACATTACATGCGCCACTGCGGCTGCTTCGGTCACAACAATTATATACTCATTGATGAACCTGAAGTAAAGGAAGATGAATGCAAAATCATCAAATTGAAAACAACATCAGAAGAAACTGTTTTGAAAAAAGTAGCTTCTCTTTTTTTACATAAAATTAGGTACTCGAAATTTTGGGCAACGAGATTAGATACACTTAAGAACTCTATTAGAAAAAAGATACTTTCTCCTTATAACAATATACACATAGTAAACTTTAAGAATAAAACTAAAATAGATCAGCTGATAAGAAATTAATTGGATAATACTCACAGGATAATTGCGCCTTTTTGTATGCAGGATTATTAAAAATAAGCATTTTTTATTTTCTAACTAAAACTGTATATTTTTAAAGATTTTCAAGAAAAATAGTAATATCTATTGACAAAAGCGCCAGAAAGTAATACAATGTATTACAGAAAGGAGTGATATTGTGACTGTATCATTAAGATTAAATCCGGAAGATACTGAGCTTTTCAAAAGATATGCAGCAATTAATAATCTTTCAATGTCTGATATGATTCGAAATGCTGTATTAGAAAAGATTGAAGATGAATACGATTTACAGTGTTATGAGAAAGCAATAGAAGAATACAGAAATAATCCTGTAACATACTCTCTTGACGAAGTTGAAAAGGAATTAGGATTATGATGTATAGAGTAGAATTTACAGATTCAGCAAAAAAACAATTAAAAAAACTGGATAAACACACAGCTGCATTAATTGTTGGTTGGATTAGAAAAAATCTTGAGGGATGCACTAATCCACGAATCCACGGCAAAGGCTTAACTGCCAACCGTTCAGGACAATGGCGCTACCGTGTTGGAGATTACCGTCTGATTGCCGAGATTGAGGATGATAAAATTGTTATTCTTATTCTCAACATAGGTCACAGAAGAGATATTTATAACTAAAAAGAGAGGTGCGCACTGAGTGCACACCCTTCTCTAATAATTTGATTACAAATAATAACTTTACTGAACTTGACAAAGGATAAAATTTCCTTTATACTGTTCTGTGAAAAAGTAAAAAAACCCTCACAGCCGTTAAACAATTGGGATTGCTTAACGGCATGCGCCTTAAAGATGTTACCAGCATCTGTAAGACTTATGAGAGCTATCATTCTGTGTATAATCAATTATACGCATTTTGAATAGATTTTGCAAGGACTCACAGTTTGTTTGGAACACGGCTGTGAGTTCTTACTTTTTTCAGTTAAAACTGAATACCACACAATTAGAAACGGTACAAAAGTTACCTTGCTAACAGTTATGCCAAGACTGCGCTCCCAGTGCACACGAGCGAACCTATTAAGTAGCAATTAATAGATACCTGCAAGGTAACCAGGTAAAGTATTTCAAAAGAATACTTGTTTAATACATGGCGCACCTTGCGACTTGGACTGCGAGGGTAGGCATAGGATAGCAATACTAATTGATGTGCTGCGTAAAGAAAACTTCTTTATATTGAAATGCCAACCAATCCAAATGGATTGATTGACATTCATTGGTGCGAGAGACGGGACTTGAACCCGTACGAGTCGCCCCACACGCCCCTCAAACGTGCGCGTCTGCCGATTCCGCCACTCTCGCTTGCAACGATAGAAATTATAACAGAAGAATAATCAATTGTCAATACAAAAATCAAAAATTTTTAAAATATCTTTTGGCTTATCAATTATCAGATCGGGATAGCACTTGAAAAGACTGCCAAATGAACGAAATCCCCAAGTTACCGCAACACATCTGCAGCCAAGGTTTTTAGCCGATTCAACATCTACCGAGCTGTCCCCTATCCAAACACAATCACTTGCCTTGACACCGATGCAGTTAAGAATGATATTCGGCATAGCTGTATCAGGTTTTTTGGGAACATCATCAGTCATTCCCAAAACCATATCAAAAATTTCCGCACCGAAAAGTGCTTCAACCATACCTTTTGCAGCAACATCAGGCTTATTTGTACATACGACAAGCTTGATACCGTTTTCTTTTAAAGTTTTAACAACATCAAGCATGCCTTCATAAACATATACATGATTCATTTTAATTTCATTATATTTGATTTTAAAGAGTTTATATTGTTCTTCAAGCTCTTCAGGAGAAAGCTTATGATCAAAAGCCCTGTCAACAAGAAGTTTGGCTCCGTTTCCGACAAAGCCTTTATAATCTTCCTGCGACCATTTAGGCTCTATACCGCTTTCCCTTAAAAGATAATCACAGGCAAGACCTAAATCATCAATTGTATTAACGAGCGTGCCGTCTAAATCAAATATCACACATTTTATATCATTGCTCATATAAATCGCTTAAATCCTCAATCTTCTTTTTTTTATAGTTTGAAACAAGCTTTATTACAGAAAAACCAACCGCAATAGCTGCAAGAACACCTGATTCAATATAGATTCTTTTCTTCTGTGCTTCACTTTGAACTGAAAGCTGACCGCTTTTTACATTTGTCCACAAATCAGCCTGAAGCTCAAGAATATTCTGAGGCAAATTTTCAAAATACTGTCCCTCAGGCATAACCTCAGGATATACTGCTTCATTTTCAAAAAGTGAATGCTCTTCATTATTACGAACCGTAATATTCGGTGAAGCATAATAAATATACTCTGCATTTTCAAGTGCAACCTGAGGCTCTTGCATAAAGTTAATGAAAGCCTCTGCCCCGTCTTTATTCTGAACACTTTTAGGAATGCAGAAAGCATCATAAAAGATGTTTACACCTTCCTGCGGAAAACAATATGCCAAATCCTCATTATTGTCATTCATAAGCACAAAATCACCTGCATAGTACGTTGCAAATGCATATTCACCGCTTTCCATAAGATTAAATATCTCATCCATAACATATACAGGGCTTACGGCGTCCTTCTGCTGAGCAAGCAGTGCTGCCGCTTCATTCCAATCAGTTTCATCAGAAGAATTGAAATCCTGGCCAAGCAATGCCTGTGCAATTGCAAAAGCATCACGCGAATTATTGAACATAAGCACCTTATCTTTATACTGTTCATCCCAAATGGCATTCCAGCTTGTAGGCTCTTCATCAACAAGTGCAGTGTTATATATAAGAACTGTTGTACCTACATTATAACAAATTGTATATTTTTGTTCAGGATCAAAATATAAATTTTTATAATCGTCATCAATATATCTGATGTTGGGAATATTATCCCAATTGATTTCAACAAGCATATCTTCTTCAAGCAATCTGCTTATCATATAATCGCTCGGAACAATAACATCATATGAAACACCGCCGCCAGAAAGCTTTGAGTACATATTTTCATTTGATTCATAATTGGTGTAATTAACTTTTGCACCTGTTAAACGCTCAAATTCTTTAACAACATTCATTGAGCCCTCGGCACCGTCTGAAATATATTCACCCCAGTTATATACATTAACTGTTGTGCCCTGCAAACCAAGATTCCGATAATATGAAATCTGCTCATCAGTAAATATTTCATCATCAGCATCATCTGCAAATACAGTAGCATTGAAGAAAAAAACAAATGTAAATAAAGCTAAAAGAAAAATAAATACTTTTTTCATTTGCTTTCACTCTTACCCTTTTTATTTGCCTTATTCTGTGCAATATTCATAAGAATAAGAAGAATGAATATAACAATAAAAATAAGAGTTGAAAGTGCATACATATCAGGCTTTACACGCTTCTTTGTCATAGAGAAAATATAAATCGGCAACGTCTGGAAACTTGGTCCGTTCGTAAAATAAGAAATAATAAAATCATCAAGGGAAAGCGTGAAGCTCATTACAAGCCCTGTTAATATTCCGCTTGCAATATTCGGCATAACAACCTTAAAAAAAGCCTTCACAGGCTTACATCCAAGATCAACAGCAGCCTCATAAATATTCATATCAAACTGCTTCAGTTTAGGCATAATATTCAATATTACATACGGCAGAGAAAATGTTATATGTGCTATAAGAAGCGTTCCGAAGCCGAGCACATTTGATTTATTGACAACAACACCTGCAAATGCAAAAAGAAGCATCATTGAAATACCTGTTACAATTTCAGGATTCATCATAGGAATATTTGTAACAGTCATAATTGCATTCTTATAAAGCCTGTTTTTTGCATTAAATATTCCGACTGCGGCAAGAGTTCCCAAAGCTGTTGAACAAATTGCAGTAGCAACAGCAAGAACAAGTGTATTGTATAATGCTCTCATTGCTGCCTGGTTTGAAAACATTTCTCCCCACCATTTTGTTGAGAAGCCGCTGAAAACATACGTGCTTGCCGACTCATTAAATGAAAACATTGCCATAACCACAATCGGCAGATAAAGAAAAACAAGTATAAGCATCATATAAAATTTTGCACCATGGGAAAGTTTATTTTTCATATAACAACCCCTCCCTCATTATCAGCATCGGCACCAAAATAATTCATTACACCAAGACAGATTAAAATTAAAATCATCAAGACAAATGAAAGGCTTGCACCAAGATTATAATTATTGGCATTCTGGAACTGTGTTTCAATAACATCACCGATTAAAACAATCTGCCCGCCTCCGAGCTTTTGTGTTATATAGAAGGTTGAAACACACGGAACAAAAACCATAGTAATACCGCTTAATATTCCCGGAAGAGAAAGCGGTACAATAACCTTTTTAAACACCTGAAATCTATTTGAACCCAAATCCTGTGCAGCTTCAATTAATGAATTATCCATCTTACTCATAACGGAATAAATCGGCAAAATCATAAACGGCAGAAAATTATAAACCATTCCCAAAAGAACAGCTCCGCCTGTATTTATTAATTTTAAGCTGTCTATTCCAACAGCATTCAGTATTGTATTAATGATTCCTGAATCACCAAGTATGGTCATCAAAGAATAGGTTCTTATAAGAAAGTTCATCCACATCGGCAGCATAACAAGCAAAACCATTGTGCCCTGCACACTTGCTTTAGATTTAGAAATGAAATAAGCAAACGGATAACCAAGCAGCAGGCAGATTGCAGTTGCCAGCACCCCGTAAATAATTGAAAGCAGAATTGTGGATGTATAGTCGGGAATTGCTTCTATATATCTTAAAGTAAACGCACCCGAAGAATCAGTTAAAGCATAATACAAAACCATAATGAGCGGTGCAATTATAAAAAGTGCAGACCAAACAAGATATGGCTTGTCTAACAATGTTCGGGAAAGTTTACTGTTCATTTTCAGCCTCCCAATCATAATCAGCATCATTTATATGGTCAAATTCATCAGAGAATGAAGAGTAGTCACCGAACTCACCGCTGTATTCACTGCGCTTCATAACGTGAATGGCATCAGCCTCAATATACATCCCGATGGTTTCCCCAATTTCATGATAATCCGTTGTCTGAATAAGCCAGATAAAACCATTAACATCAACAAAGGTTTCGAAAAATGTTCCCTTGAATACAACATCCGTTATTACCCCTGTTAAAGTGTCCTTCGCACCGACCTCACAGATTTTAATATCTTCAGGTCTTACAACTGCCTCTGTAGGCTCATTTGGAGCAAAGCCATAATCAAGGCAATCAAAGGTAGCACCCTGAAAGCTTACAAGATAGTCTTTAATCATAACAGCGTCAACAATATTTGATTCCCCGATAAAATCGGCAACAAAAGCATTTACAGGCTCATTATATATATCCTCAGGAGTACCAATCTGCTGAATTTTACCCTTATCCATAACAACAACTCTGTCGCTCATAGAAAGGGCTTCCTCCTGATCATGTGTAACGTATATAAACGTAATACCAAGTCTTTTCTGAATTGCCTTAAGCTCCTTCTGCATATCCTTGCGAAGCTTTAAGTCAAGTGCACCGAGCGGCTCATCAAGCAGTAATACGTGCGGCTTATTGGCAAGTGCTCTTGCAATCGCAACACGCTGCTGCTGACCACCTGAAAGGCTGTCTATAGTTCTTTTCTCAAAGCCTTTGAGATTTACAAGCTCAAGCATTTCAGCAACTGTTTTTCTGATTTCTGCCTTCGGCATTTTCTGAATTTCAGGACCGAAAGCAATATTCTCATAAACATTCAAATGAGAAAAAAGAGCATAACGCTGAAAAATGGTATTGACCTTACGCCTATGAGGCGGAACGTCATTGATTACCCTGCCTTCAAAAATGATTTCACCGCTATCCGGTTCAAGAAAACCTGCGATACAGCGAAGTGTAGTTGTTTTACCACAACCTGAAGACCCAAGCAGCGTTATAAACTCTTTTTCGTTTATATACAGATTAAGTTTATCCAACACAACATTATCACCGTATTTAACAGTGATGTCTTTAAGATCAATTAATTTTTCCAATTATGCACTTCCTCTTTGTAACCCGATTTTAATGTATAATATTACATTAATATTTTTAATATACCAAATTATACACAAAAGTCAACAAAATTTTAAAATATTTTCTTCAATATCTCTTCTCCGTTCTCTACTTTCTTTACGGAATCGGCAACAAGAGAAAAATCACATACCATTGATTTTGTTTTGTGAATACAATCATCCATTCCAAACGGAACAAAATAATAGTTTTTATAGTTCATAAGACTGCCGATATTTTTTGCTGCTCCGCCGAGTGCATCATTCGTTGAAACACCTATAATAACGGGTCTTGAATTTCTTAAATGGCTTTTTGCTGCCATTGTAACCGCTGTATCCGCAATGCCGTTTGCAAGCTTAGCAAGTGTATTGCCTGTGCAGGGCACAATACATAAAATGTCAAACATCTTTTTAGGTCCGATTGGCTCTGCCTGCTCAATTTTATGAATAATGCTGTGACCTGTAATTGATATTATTTCATCCTGAATATCCTTTGCATCACCGAAACGAGTGTCCGTATTATAAGCCGTTTCACTCATTATCGGATAAACATCATAACCGTTTAATACAAGCTCTTTGAGCGCCTCAATAGATTTTGAGAATGTGCAGAAAGAACCTGTTAATGCGTAACCTATTTTCAAGCAAATTCCTCCTCTATTATATCTGAAACCGCCTCACCTATTAAATAACCGGCAGTTTTTTCTGCATACCTTGCAGGCATTCTTCTGCCGTTTAAAACTAAAATTCCCATACTGTCTGCCGTAAGATTGTCAACACCACCGGGGAAAGATGCCAAATCAAGTACGACTGCATCTTTTTTTACCGCAGACAACTCAGGCTTTGTAAGTACCATGTGAGGAACGGTATTAATAATTATATCTGCATCATTTGCAGATTTTAAATCATTAAAACTTATATGCTTTGCTCCGTTGAAAACCGAGTCTGCTTCAGATTCCTTGCTTCTTGAGCATACAGTTACATAAGCACCGTAGCCTTTTAGAATATTATGCAGTGCTTTGCCTATTCTGCCGTAGCCTATGATAAGTATATTGGCTCTGTAAAGCGAATAATGCGTGTTTTCTTCAATAAGGGTAACGGCTCCCTCTGCTGTTAAAAAAGCATTTTTGAGCACATAGCTTTCATATTTCATATAATCAAACCCATTTTTGTAATCACCCATACCGTAAAACACAAGCTTATTGCTTATTCCGTCAAACATATGGCTTTTTGCCGGCACAGGAAGTAAAACAAAATCTGAATCCTCCATATGCTCTGTATATTCAAATCCCTGCTTTTCAAGATATTCTTTAGCATAAATCATTCTTTTGTCTTCCATATATGGAACAACGAATTTTCTTAATTTCATAATGACACCTCAGTTTCAATTCATACTATGCATAAAAAATTTCATTGTTAATAAACTAAAGTGTTTATTTTTAGTAAAAATAGTAGTATAATACTTAAAACAAATTTTTTGGAGGAATACTCTTGAAGAATATTGATGAATTGCTTAAAGAAGTTAAAAGAATACATTTTATCGGCATAGGCGGTGCGGGAATGTGTCCTGTTGCCGAAATTTTGCTTTCACTCGGCTATAGCATATCCGGCTCGGATAATAATGATACAGAAACCTTCAGAAGAATTGAGAAGGAAGGCGCAAAGGTTTATCTTGGTCAGGTTAAAGAAAATATTACTGATGATGTTGAGCTTGTAATTTACACGAACGCTATTTTAAAAGGCAACGAAGAACTTGAATATGCAAAAGCCAATCTGCCAACCTTTGAAAGAGCAGAGGTATTAGGTGCAATCAGCAGAATATTCTCCAACTGCATAGGCATTTGCGGAACGCACGGCAAAACCACTGTTTCTTCTATGACAACACAGGTATTGCTTGAGGCAGGGCTTGATCCGAGTGCGGTTATAGGCGGAAAATTGCCTGTTATTGATGCATACGGAAGATACGGAAACAGCCAGAATTTCGTTTGTGAATCCTGTGAATTCAACAACACCTTTCTTCATATGAATGCTGATATGGCAGTTGTTCTTAATATTGATGAGGATCACCTTGATTTCTTCGGAAACCTTGAAAATATCAAAAAAGCATTCAGAAAATTCTGTGATAACACAACCAGAGTTATTATTTATAATGGTGATGACGAAAATACAATTGATATGCTTAAAGGAATAGAAGGCAAGCAGCTTGTTTCCTTCGGCACAAATAATAACTGTGAATGGGTTGCAAAAAATATAAATGTACCCGGCGGCTTCAGATCTGAATATGACGCTTACCACAATGGTGAATTTGTTGCACATGTTGTTCTTTCCGTTCCGGGAAGCCACAATATTTTAAATTCACTTGCCGCTTTTGCGGCTGCTTATATCAGCGGTGCAGATGCCGAAAGCATTTGCAGAGGACTCAAGGCCTTCGGCGGTGCCGGAAGAAGATTTGAACTTAAAGGCACATACAAAGGCATTACCATTGTTGATGATTATGCACATCACCCAAAAGAAATTGAAGTAACACTTAATGCCGCAATGAAAATGGGCTATAAACGGGTATGGGCAGTTCACCAGCCGTTCACCTACACCAGAACATCGAAGCTTCTTGATGATTTTGCAAAGGTTCTGCAGATTGCCGATAAATGCGTTGTGTCCGAAATTATGGGAAGCCGTGAGGTAAACACCATAGGAATTAAAGCAACAGATTTATCAGATAAAATTCCGAACTGTATTCAGATTGATAAACTTGAGGATATTGCAGAGTATCTTGCAGAAAACTGTGAGGACGGCAATATGGTTATCACTCTTGGATGCGGAGATGTTTACAAAGTTTCAAGAATGCTTGTTGAAAAACTCAAATAATAAATAAACCGCCTGAATGATTTATCATCACTCAGGCGGTTTCCATTTTACTTTCTCAAGCCTTTTAAATATGCTTTCGTTTCCTTGTCAACTCTGAAACTGTCACGAATTTTGGAAATTGTCATATTATGGATTTCATCCGTCAATCTTCCGTCTTCTATCGCAGGCATAACCTTATCACTGTATTTAACAAATGCAACGGATAAAGCCCAAGCAGCAGCCATATTTACATAATAAAAATCACTTTTGATATTTATAAAATAATCAACTGCAAAGTCTGAATACACATCATCAATATAATAATTCATTAATACGACTACAGCAAAACGAACGTCATACTCTTTATCAGACTTCATATATTTCTTCAAATATTTAAGAAACTCAGCTTTATTATTGCTGATAAACTTTAATGTTGAACAAACACAGTCACAAACTGCCCAGTTATCAATATACGGTACAAATTCATCTAAAAGTGCAAGCCTTTCTTCAAGGGGCAATTTTGCATAACCGATATAAAAGCCGTGAAGCATAACCTCTTCATAAAAATCCCATTCAAAATTATTATCTTCAAGTGTTTTTCCGATTTTACGAAGCTGCGGTATTCTTACCCCTATAATTCTATCACAGCTGATATTCGGAATGAGCTTACTTTGGAAAGCTTTATATTTTAAATCCTGATTTATAAACAGTTCTTTCCTGATATTCATTGCCATCACCGTTTATATATTACCATTTTCGCCTTTCCTTTGCAAGACGGGAAAGATAATATGCAACTGCACAAAGAAATATACCTAAGGCAAATATATAAACAATGTTGTCACGATAAACAATAAGCTCTAAAATTGATCCGTTAATACCGAAGCCGCCTCTGATTTCAGCAACATTAGCAATAAAATAGCATATAAAGCTGAATAAAAGAAATATAAAATAATACGGCATAAATACAAATAAAAGCATTAAAAGATAAACGGTTAAATTCCCTGTTAAAAAAGCGAAAACAGTTATAAAGAATACTGCTTTTCTGTGTTTGTTTATGGCAAAAGCAATTCCTACTGCGGCAAAAAGAATCAAATATCTTCCGCATAAATACATTGATGCTTCCCTGCAATTCTGTTTAAGCAGAAAAATATCAACTGCACCTGTTGCTATTTTTCCGTTGATGAATTTTGAGCCGCCATATGCAGTATGATAAATAAGATTTTCAAAATCAGTTAATCCAAAGGTATTAAAAACTGCGTTTAAAACACCAAAGATAACTCCGCTTTTTTCACATTTTTTTGCAAGATAAACGATTAGCTCATCATAAACATTCAGATACAAAATAATAAAAATAAATAAAATAAGAACAAAGGATATTTTTTTATAAAT
>CAJTMQ010000046.1 GCA_910577215.1 uncultured Eubacterium sp.
TTATTTAACTTATTTTAGGAGGTATGAATATGGCATCAAGAGATTATGACGATTTGCTCGAATCTTTTATGAACAATTCTGCCAAGGTTTATAATGAAGATAAAGAGAATCTCAGTTCGGAAGAAAATAAGGTTCCTTCATCCTATAATTTAGATAAAACAAGCAAAAAGGATTCTAAATCTGTTAAAAGAGGCCGAATTATTGAAAAAAGAAAGAATAAGCAGGGTGCTTCTAAAAAAGGTGTATTCAAAAGACAGTCGGCAGGCTTTAAAATTCTTAGAGTTTTAATAGGAATTTTTATGGTATGCGTCGTTGTTGGTGTTGTTTGCGTTTCTGTTATGGCAATTTATGCTTACAGTTTTGTTCACGGTGATGCGGTATTTAATTTAACTGAGCAAAAATATGCACAAAACCAGACCTCATTTATCTATTATTATGATAAAGACGGCAATGAACAGGAGCTTACACGACTTCATGGTGATGAAAACCGTGTTTGGGTTAATCTTGATGAGATGAGTGAATATCTTGATGATGCTTTTATTGCCATAGAAGATAAAAGATTTAAAAATCATCATGGTGTTGACTGGATAAGAACAACCGGTGTAATTGTTAAGCCGAAAAATCTCGGACAGGGCGGTTCAACAATTACACAGCAGCTTATTAAAAACTTAACTGATGAAAATCAGGTTACATTTGCACGTAAATTCAATGAAATCCTATCAGCTCTTAATTTGGAGAGATACTATGAGAAGGAAGAGATTGTTGAGGCATATCTTAACACGATTTATCTTTCGCATGGCTGTTATGGTGTAAAAACCGCAGCAGAACAGTATTTTGGAAAAGATGTTTCTGATTTAAATATTGCCGAATGTGCCTGTCTTGCAGGAATTACTCAGTTTCCGACAAGATATGATCCGTTAATTAATCCGGAAAATAACAGGGAGCGTCAGCTTACTGTTCTTGACTCAATGCTTGCAGAGGGCTTTATTACGCAGGAGCAATATGATGAGGCCGTAGCCTATGAAATGGTGTTTACCAACAGTGAAAACTACAAAGGCAGTCAGGTTTCAAACAGTTCCTCGGAATCAAAAAATAATGCTATAGATTCATGGTTTATTGACTATGTTATTACTACTGCTCTTGATGATCTTGAGAAGCAGGGATATACTGCAAGAAAAGCAAAATCATTGTTATATGGCGGCGGTCTCAAAATTTATACAACTATGGATTTGGATGTTCAGCAGTCACTTGAAGATGTGTATGTAAACTATAAAAAGATGCCTGATGAAACTGTTCAGGGTGCTATGGTTATAATGGATTATAATGGTAAGGTGCTTGGTCTTATAGGCGGAACAGGTAAAAAAGAAGGTGCACTCAATTTTAACAGAGCAACGGATGCAAAACGTCAGCCGGGTTCAACCATAAAGCCATTGTCTGTCTATGGCCCTGCTTTTGAAAAGAGCTTAACAGATGACAACTTTAATCTTTATTGGTCAACACCTACACCGGATAAGCCTACCGATATTAAGGTTGACGGAAAGCCGTGGCCAACAAATGAGGGTAATACTTTCTCCGGAAATAATGTTTCGGTTCAGTATGGTCTTTCAAAATCTCTCAATACAATTTCTGCTCATACACTTCTTAAAATAGGTGTTGATTATTCTTATAATTTCATTACTGACAGATTCCATATTTCCTCTTTGGTTGCACAGGACTGTGACTATTCGCCAATGGCAACAGGTTCTTTAACACATGGTGTTTCCGTTCTTGAAATGACAGCTGCTTATGCTGCATTCGGAAACGGCGGTCAGTATTATTACCCGTATTGTTATTATAAAATTACCGACAGTCAGGGAAATGTTATTCTTGAAGCGGATCCTGAGGCTACTAAGGAGCGTGCTCTTTCAGAAAGCACGGGATGGCTTATGAATAAGCTTCTTCAGACAACTATGACAAGCGGTACCGGTACTACCTATAAACTTTCAGGTGTTGAATGCTTTGGTAAAACAGGTACCACAACAGGAAGTGTAGACCGTTGGTTTGTAGGCGGTACACCTGAATATGTTGCTGCTGTTTGGTATGGTTATGATGCACAAAAGGAAATTGTTTACAGACTTTCTCCCAACCCTTCAGGTACATTATGGAAAACCGTGTTAACTGAGGTTTATGACAGAAAGGGAGTTAATACAAAAACTTTCCCGGAATATGACGGAATTGTCAGAAAAGCATATGATCCATCTAACGGACTTCTTGCTCGTTATGCAAGCGGAAATTATGGTTGGTATGATGTTAATAATCTTCCTTCATATTCTGCCTCAACAGGCACAACAACCGAATATACAAGTGAAGCTGCTGATACCGGCAGTTCGGCTGATACAACTGTAGGTACAAGCTCAAATACCCATTTACCCGCAAATGCAAATAATTAAAAATATTAAAGCTTTAACGGCATCATTTAATTGTGATGCCGTTATTCATTAAGGTGAGATTATGAAAATAATGTCGGTTGATTACGGTGATGCTCGAACAGGCATTGCCTTTTCGGATATAAGGGAAACTCTGGCTTCTCCATATACTGTTATAAAAGAAACCTATCAGCCCAAGCTGATTGCTAAGCTCTGCGAAATTATTAAAAAAGAAAATGCAGAAAAAATTGTTGTAGGACTGCCGCGCAATATGGATGGCTCTTACGGCTTTCGTGCAGATATATGCAGAGAATTCGGTGCAGCTTTGCAGAAAGAGGCAGGCATAGATGTTGAATTTCAGGATGAGCGCTTAACTACTGTTATGGCACATGGTATTCTTTCCGCAAATAATGTTAAGGGCAGGAAAAGAAAAGATACTGTTGATGCAGTTTCTGCGGTTATGATACTTCAATCTTATATAGATAAGAATAAATAATTCATTTTCACCGTAGAATTCTATGGTGGTTATGTGGAAATTAAATTCAGAAATATTTTATTTAAGCTTGACTTTTCTTTTTTTATACTTTTATCTTTTGCCGTTCTTTACGGCTATGAAAGCACAGTGCAAATTATATTATTCTCAATTCTTCATGAACTTGGGCATCTCATTATGCTTCTTATATTTAAAGTGAAACCGTATTTGATTAAACTTTCATTTTACGGTATAAGTCTTAAATACCGAAACAGTCTTTCCAAAATTAAAGAATTCTTTGTGCTTCTTTGCGGTCCGATGGTAAATCTGATTTTATTTATTGTGTTTCGTGATGAAATAAATTTGATTTTGTTTATACTTAATATATTTCCTGCCGTTCCGCTTGACGGCGGAAGAATAATCAAATTGTTTTTTCCAAAGGTTTCCGCAATAATTACAATAATATTTCTTATTGCATTGATGTGCTTATCGTGCTATCTTTTAATAGAATATAAAATATATTCATTATTTCTTATTGCATCCTATTTATCAATATTCAATTACAAAGAATTAAGAGGTTTATATGAAAAAAAGTGTTGAAAAAATATTGCAATATGTTCAAAAACCCGCTAGATATGTAGGCGGTGAATTGAACAGTATTGTTAAAGATCCGCAGAAAATTGATATAAGATACGCATTCTGCTTTCCGGATTTATACGAGATAGGAATGAGCCACCTCGGTATGAAAATTCTTTATTCTCTTGTTAACGAAAGGGCAGACAGTTGGTGTGAACGCGTTTTTGCCCCTGATTCCGATATGGAAGAGCAGATGCGTAAACATAATATTCCGCTTTTCGCACTTGAAAGCGGAGATTTTATCAGGGATTTCGATTTGATAGGCTTTACGCTTATGTATGAGCTTTGTTATACAAATGTGTTGAATATGCTTGATCTTGCGGGAATACCTCTTAAAGCGGCAGACAGAAAGGATTTAACACCTATTATCTGCTGCGGCGGTCCGTGTACCTGCAACCCGGAACCTATAACAGATTTTGTTGATATAGTTTTTCTGGGTGATGGTGAGGAGTCAACTCCTGCATTGATTGATTTGCTCAAGGCCTGCAAGAAAAACGGAGCAAGCAAGCAGGAATTTTTGCTTAAAGCTAAGGATATAGACGGAGTTTATGTTCCGAGCCTTTATGAGGACAGTTATAATAAAGACGGTACTTTAAAGGAATTAAAGCCTGTTAACGGTGCACCTGCAAAGGTGAAAAAAGCAGTTGTTTCCGATATGAACAAATGCTTTTATCCTAAGGAATTTGTTGTTCCGTTTATTAATATTGTTCACGACAGAGCGGTTGAAGAAATTTTCAGAGGCTGTATAAGAGGATGCAGATTTTGTCAGGCAGGATTTACATACAGACCCATCAGGGAAAAAAGTGTAGAAACAATTAATGCCCAGGCCAAAGCTCTTATTAAATCAACAGGCTATGATGAACTTTCACTGTGTTCGCTTTCAACCTCTGATCACAGCTGTGTTAATGAAATGCTTACATCTCTTATAGACTGGACAGTAAAAGATAAAATCAATCTGTCACTTCCTTCTTTGAGAGTTGATAATTTTTCCGATGAATTGGTGGACAAGCTTAATAAAGTAAGAAAAAGCGGTTTAACCTTTGCTCCTGAGGCAGGAACACAAAGGCTCCGCGATGTAATAAATAAAAATATTACCGAGGAGGAGGTTGTTAAAACCTGTACAAAGGCATTTGATAACGGATGGACCTCTGTAAAGCTTTATTTTATGATGGGGCTGCCTACAGAAACAATTGAAGATATAGAAGGCATTGCAGATTTGGCAATGCAGGTTATTCACGCTTTCTATAAAAATCCAAACAGGCAGAAGGGAACAGGTGTTCAGGTTTCAATAAGCTGCGCATCGTTTATTCCTAAACCGTTTACGCCTTTTCAGTGGGAGCCTGAGGATTCTATGGAAAATCTTAAATTCAAGCAGAAGCATCTTTTGGAGTCTATTCCGAGCAGGAAAATCAGAGTTTCCTATCACGAAACACCAACCTCGCTGCTTGAAGGTGTGCTTGCAAGAGGTGACAGACGTCTTGGTGCGGTTTTGCTTGATGCATATAAATTAGGCTGCAAATTTGATTCGTGGGATGACAGATTTAATTTTGATGCATGGATGAATGCATTTGAAATGAATGGAATAGATCCTTACTTCTATACAAAGCGCAGAAGACCGTTTGACGAGCTTTTGCCTTGGGATCACCTGGATTTCGGTGTTTCAAGAAAATTCCTTGAAAATGAGAACAGAAAAGCTCATGAAAACAAAACAACACCTCACTGCAGAATAAAATGTGCAGGCTGCGGTGCCAACAAATTAAACGGAGGTCACTGTGATGCGAGAGGTTAGATTGGTTTTTTCAAAAACAGACAGATGTAAATATATCAGTCATCTTGATATAAACAGATGTATGTCACGCGCACTTTCACGCGCTGAAATTCCGCTTTGGTTTACAGAAGGCTTTAATCCTCATCCGTATATGAGCTTTTCACTGCCGCTTTCTCTTGGTGTTGAAAGCTTATGTGAAAGTGTTGATCTGCGAATCGTAGGCGAGATTACAAATGATGAAATTAAAACAAGAATGAACAATATGCTTCCGACAGGAATCCGTATTGCAGATGTTTGTGATGATTTCCGTGACTGCTCTGAAATTGCTTATTCGGATTACATATATAAATTTGAATTTAAAGATAATGAAGCAGCATTGAATAAAATCAGTGAAGTTTTAAAATCTGATGAAATACTTGCCGAGAAAAAGGCAAAGCAGGGTAAAAGACGCATTGTTAAAGAAACAAATATAAAGCCCTTTATTGATAAATATAATATTTCAATCAGAGATAATGATATTATTTTAAACATTCGTCTTGCCGCAGGAACTGAAAGGAATCTTAATCCCACTCTTTTGTTTGATACAATAATCAGGCTTATAGATATGGATTTCGAGTGGAGAAGTATATCAAGAATTGCCTTGCTTGATAAGGATTATAAGATTTTTAAATAAAACACTTGCATTTTTATATGCTTTGTGATATATTATCTAAGCATTTGTTCCGTTGCTATCCTGCAACGCGTTAGATGCTATGCGTTAAAGCATTTAAGCGGATGGTCCTCTTTCAATTCATTGTTATGAACATCTGATAAATTAAAAGGAGGAAATTTTAATGGACGCACTTAAAATAATTGAAGCCGGCAGTGTTCAGAAAGAACTCCCTGAATTCAAAATTGGTGACACTGTAAGAGTTGGTGTTCGTATCCGTGAGGGTAAGAATGAAAGAGTTCAGATGTTTGAAGGCACTGTAATTGCAATCAAAGGCTCAGGTATTTCAAAAACCTTTACTGTTCGCCGTGTATCATACGGTGTTGGTATTGAGCGTGTATTCCCGTTCAATTCTGCAAATATTGATTCAGTTCAGGTTGTTCGCCATGGTAAAGTTCGCCGTGCTAAGCTCTATTATCTTCGTGACAGAGTTGGTAAGGCAGCTAAAGTTAAAGAAGACATCTAAGTTTTCAACTTTATCAAACCGCTTCATTATGAGGCGGTTTTTTCTTTTATATAAACAAATGTCTGCTTGACTTTATTTTAAATCTATAATATCTTATAGGAGTAAAATACTTACAGGAGTAAAATTATGCTTGAAATAAAAAACAATGAATTCTACATGGATTCAAAGCCTTTTAAAATTTATTCAGGAGCAATACATTACTTTCGTGTGCTTCCTGAGTATTGGGAAGACAGATTGCTCAAGCTGAAGCTTGCAGGTTTTAATACAGTTGAAACTTACGTTTGCTGGAATTTGCATGAGCCGCAGCCGGGAGAGTTTTGCTTTGACGGTATGCTTGATATTGTTAAATTTATCGAAACTGCAAAAAAGGTTGGTTTATACTGCATTGTTCGACCGGGTCCGTATATTTGTGCTGAATGGGATTTTGGCGGATTGCCTGCATGGCTGCTTAAAGACAAGAATATGCAGATTCGCTGTAATTACCCTGACTATATGGTCTGTGTTAAGAGATTTTACAGGGAATTGCTTCCAAGGCTTATTCCTTTGCTGGAAACAAACGGCGGAAACATTATTGCAATGCAGGTTGAAAATGAATACGGCTCATACGGAAATGAAAAGAAGCATCTTGCCTTTATTGAAAACCTTATGAGAGAATGCGGAGTAGATGTTTTATATTTCACTTCAGACGGCAACTGGAAAAATATGCTTTCCGGAGGATCGCTTCCGCATATTTATAAAGTTCTGAATTTTGGTTCAAAGGCAAAAAGTGCTTTCAACTGCCTAAAAGATTTTGAGAATAACGGTCCGAATATGTGCGGTGAATTCTGGTGTGGCTGGTTCGATCATTGGAGAGATGTTCACCATACAAGAAATGCCGATTCGGTTGCAAAGGAAATTAAGGATTTTCTTGATATCGGTGCAAGCTTTAACTTTTATATGTTCCACGGCGGAACTAATTTTGGATTTACTGCGGGCGCCAACTTTAATAAAGGTGCAGGCTATGAGCCTACGGTAACAAGCTATGATTATTGTGCACTTATTAATGAATGGGGTGATTACACACCTGCATATCATTCAGTCAGAAAGCTGCTTTGTGAACATCAGGGAATTGAAATGACTGCTTTGCCGCCTTCACCTAAGCTTCAGTCAATCGGTGAAATCAAGTTAACTGAGGCAGCATCTCTTTTTGCAAATCTTGATAATATTGCGGACAAGTACAGATGCTCCGTTCCTGAAAGTATGGAATATTTCGGTCAGAATTACGGTCTCATTTATTATGAAACAGTGCTCAGCGGAAAATATGATATTTCACCGATAAGTATTAAGAATGTTCATGATTTCGGTTATGTTTATTTTGATTCAAAGCTGAAAAAGAGGATAGACCGAACGGAATACACTGCAAAAAGAAAAGGGCTTAAAGCTCTCTTTGGGGCGAAAAGTGAAGGTAAATTCCTTATGTCATCACTTAATGGTGAGAGAAAAATCGGCGTTCTTGTTGATGCAATGGGTCGCGTTAATTACGGCGAAAAAATGATGGACAGAAAAGGCATTACCGATATATACATAGGCAATCAGAGGCAGATGGGATATGATGTTTATACAATGCCGCTTGATAATCTGGATAAGCTTAATTTTAATTCTGAAGTTAAGGAAGTTCCTGTTTTCTTAAAAGGCAGGTTCAAGACAGCCTCAAAGGACGATTGCTTTGTTCACCTTAATGGCTTCAAAAAGGGATATGTTTGGGTTAACGGCTTTAATCTTGGAAGATATTGGAGCGTAGGCCCGCAGAAATCATTATATCTTCCGGGTGCTTTGTTAAAGGAAGATAATGAAATTATCGTATTGGAAATGGAGGGTTATTCAGTACCTTCGGTTTCTATATCAGATAAACATAATTTAGGATAATTTAAAGCAAAGGTAGTGGATAAGATGCCTGACTTTCAAAAACAGTATGTTCAATGGTTTCCGGGGCATATGGCTAAAACAAGACGTTTAATAAAAGAAAGTCTGAATTTGGTTGACGGCGTTGTTGAAATCGTTGATGCAAGAATTCCGTATTCAAGCTCAAATCCTGAGCTTGATGATTTAATTAAAAGAAAGCCGAGAATCGTGCTTCTGAATAAAAGTGATGTTGCTGATGCCAAGGCAACAAAAATGTGGATTGAGCATTATAAGAAAAAAGGCTTTTATGCACTTGCAGTTGACTGCAGAAGCGGAAAAGGTTTAAATCAGTTTATTCCCGAATGTAAGAAAGCACTCGGTCGTGTCATTGAAAAAAACGAAGCTAAGGGTATGGCAGGAAAGTCACTGCGCCTTATGGTTGTAGGTATTCCGAACACAGGAAAATCGTCTTTTATTAACCGTATGGCAGGAAAAAACAAAGCTATTGTTGCAGACAGGGCGGGAGTTACAAGAAGCAATCAATGGTTTAATGTCGGCAACGGTATTGAGCTTCTGGATACTCCGGGTGTCCTGTGGCCGAAGTTTGATGACCCGGAGGTTGGTGATAAGCTGGCCTTTATTGGCTCTGTTAAGGACGAGGTTACAGATTTGGAGAGCCTTTCCTGCAGACTTCTCGATGTTTTAAATAAAACACATCCCGAAATGATTGAAGAACGATATAAAATAACAGGGTTCTCAGATTTACAGGGATGGGAAATACTTGAAATGATTGGTAAAAAGCGCGGCTTTTTGATTAAGGGCGGCGAAATAAATTATGAGCGCACGGCTGCTATAGTGTGTGATGAGTTCAGGGGAGGAAAGCTCGGTCGAATAAGCCTTGAGCTGCCGCAATAAATTATGGATTGGTTATTATATGAAAATGAAGCAAAAAGCAAAGGCTATAATGTAATCTGCGGAGTAGATGAAGCAGGAAGGGGACCTCTTGCCGGTCCTGTATTCGCTGCCGCAGTGATTCTTCCCGAAGGTCATATTATAGAAGGTGTGAATGACTCAAAAAAGCTCTCTGAAAAAAAGCGTGATTTGCTTTTTGATAAAATCATAGATGAATGTGTTTGTTATTCAATAGGAACAGCAAGTGAAAGGGAAATTGATGAAATCAATATACTGCAGGCAACATTTCTTGCCATGAAAAGAGCTGTTGATGGTCTTGAAATCAAGCCTGATTTAGCACTTGTTGACGGAAATCAGATTCCTCCGGTTAATGCAGACGTTTTAACAATTGTAAAGGGTGACGGAAAATCGGCTTCCATTGCTGCCGCTTCTATAATTGCCAAGGTTTCAAGAGACAGATATATGATTGAGCTTGCAAAGCAGTATCCGCAGTATGAATTTGAAAGGCATAAAGGTTATGGAACGAAGCTGCATTATGAAAAAATTGCCGAGCACGGAATTTGTGAAGCTCACAGAAAAACATTTCTGAAAAAGTTGCTTGGTGAATTATGAACAGTTCAGGAAGGTTAGCTGAAATCAAAGCAAGTGAATATCTGCAAAAAAAGCATTACAGGCTTATTGATGCAAATTATTCTTCACGTTTTGGTGAAATAGATTTGATTATGCAAAAAGGAAAATACCTTTGTTTTATAGAGGTTAAAATGAGAAATAATAACTCCATAGCAACGCCTGCTGAATTTGTTGATGAAATAAAACAGCAAAAAATCATTAAAACCGCTGAGCTTTATTTACAGCAAAACCCAACAAAATTGCAGCCAAGATTTGATGTTACAGAGGTATTTACCGAAAATAACAAAATAAAATCAATAAAACACCTTGAAAATGCCTTTCAGTTATATTAAAATGTGTTATAGAATTTTTATAGGAGACAAATTATGTTTTATACTTCAACTCGTGATAAATCAATTAAAGTAACTGCTTCTCAGGCAATTGCTCAGGGTATAAGCGAAGAGGGCGGCCTTTTCGTGCCTTGTGAAATGCCTCAGTTTTCAATGGATAAAATTAATTCTATGGTAAAAATGTCTTATATAGACAGAGCTAAGACTGTATTAAAGGAATTTCTTACAGATTTTACGGAAGATGAGCTCAGCTATTGTGTTGAGGGTGCCTACAGTGCAGATAAGTTTTCATCTGCTGCAATCGCCCCGACAGTTCATATTGACGGCAACAAAAATATTCTTGAATTATGGCATGGTCCTACCTGTGCATTCAAAGATATGGCGCTTCAGCTTCTTCCTTACTTAATGACTGTTTCAGCCAAGAAAACTGCTGAAGGAAAAACTATAGTTATTCTTGTTGCTACATCAGGAGATACCGGCAAGGCCGCTCTTGAGGGCTTTAAGGATGTTGATAAAACCAAAATTCTTGTTTTCTATCCTGTTGACGGTGTTTCACCGATGCAGAAATTGCAGATGACAACACAGGAGGGTGAAAACGTTTCTGTTTGTGCAATTAACGGCAATTTTGACGATGCTCAGAGTGCAGTAAAGTCCATTTTCACAAATTCAGAAATCAAGAATGAGCTTGCTAAGAAAAATATGATGTTTTCTTCCGCAAATTCAATCAACTGGGGAAGATTGGTTCCGCAGATTGTATACTATTTTTCAACCTACTGCGATATGATTTCCATGAACAAAATCAATGCAGGTGATGAAATCAATGTTGTTGTTCCGACAGGTAATTTCGGCAACATTCTTGCAGGCTTTTATGCAAAGCAGATGGGGCTTCCGATTAAAATGCTTATTTGTGCATCAAATTCAAATAATGTATTAACTGATTTCTTAAAAACAGGAACATATGATAAAAACAGAGCTTTCTATACAACCACATCTCCAAGTATGGATATTCTTATTTCTTCAAATCTTGAAAGACTTCTTTATCATATGAGCGGAAATAATGACAGCCTTGTTGCCGATTTGATGAAGCAGCTTTCCGAAAACGGCAAATATACCGTTTCAGACGAGCTTATCGGTAAAATTCAGAATACATTTGATGCAGGCTTTACATCTGAAACAGATGTTGATGAAACAATTAAAAATCATTTTGACAAATACAATTATTTATGTGACACGCATACCGCAGTTGCTGTTAAGGTATACGATGAATATGCAGCACGCACAGGTGATGATATTCCTACAGTCATTGACTCAACCGCTTCACCGTATAAATTCTCAAAGAGCGTACTTTCAGCCATTTCGGGCGGGAATACACCGCAACTTGATGAATTCAGTATGGTTGATGAGCTTAACAGAGTTACTAAGGCTGAAGTTCCTGCACCGCTTGCATCATTAAAGGAGAAAACTGTCAGATTCAACAATGTTTGCGATAAAGAAAATATGAGCGAAATGGTTTTCAAACTTTTAAATCTGTAAAAAAATTAACGGCTCATACTGAGCCGTTTTTTTGTTCATTTAATTATCTGCATCCGC
This sequence comes from uncultured Eubacterium sp., assembly GCA_910577215.1. Lineage (GTDB taxonomy): Bacteria > Bacillota > Clostridia > Oscillospirales > Acutalibacteraceae > Eubacterium_R. Next base: position 11,799 of record CAJTMQ010000046.1, read on the forward strand.
AGCTTTCACAGCATTCAAAAGTTTCACATTTTGTTTCTGAAGTTTTTGTTGCGCTGCTGTTACCAACTGTAATATGACCTGCTGTACAACAGTCTGACTTATCGTGGTAAACACAGTTTTTAACTTCACAGGATATTCCTCTGATTTCGTCCATTATTAATTCACTCCCTTCAGCTTTATTGTTTGCTGAAATATACTTTTTATTCAAGGAGAATTTATGGCACTTTTCGCTATAGCAGACACTCATTTATCTTTTGGCACAAATAAGCCGATGGATACTTTTGAGGGCTGGCAGAATTATACAGAAAAATTGAAAAAAAACTGGAACAAGCTGGTTACCGAAAATGATACAGTAGTCATTGCAGGTGATATAAGCTGGGCAATGAATTTTGATGAACTGAAAGCTGATTTTGCTTTTATAAATAATTTAAACGGCAATAAAATTATTTTTAAAGGCAATCATGATTATTGGTGGAATACAATGTCAAAAATGAACAAATTTATTGAAGAAAATCATTTTAATTCAATAAGAATTCTGCATAATAATTCAGTAAACTATAATAACGTTTCTGTTTGCGGTTCACGCGGCTGGATGTTTGAAAGCGAAGAGGATCACGATGAAAAGATACTGAACAGGGAAGTGCACAGATTAAAAGCAAGCCTTGATTCTGCGCAATATGATGAAAAAATTGTTTTTCTTCATTATCCTCCGCTTACAACAGCCAGTGAATGCAGCGAGATTTTAAACCTGTTAAATGAATACGGAATAAAAAAATGCTATTACGGGCATCTTCATGGTGATGCAGCGAAATATGCAATAGACGGCTGCAGAAATGATATTGATTTTAAGCTTATTTCATGCGACAGATTAAATTTCACTCCGTATTTAATTTTAAAGTAATACAATTAATATATTTTTTCTTGAAAACGTGCATTATATATGATATAATGCCTATTCAGTGATAATTA
>CAJTMQ010000047.1:0-5618 GCA_910577215.1 uncultured Eubacterium sp.
TGAAAGTTTTATTGATAGATTCATAACTCCTTAAAATACGCAAATCTGATTTACAGTATGGGCATTTTAACTTTTCACTATACACATCAAAGTCGTCTGAAACACTTTTAGTAATATAATACGGTTTAAATATCAGTCTTTCAAAAAAATCTTTATCACAATCAGTAATATACGCCGAAAACCTTTTACTGTCATAAACTTTTCTATAACATTCTGCTGATAAAAAGCAATCCTCAAGAGCTCTGTGCAGATTATCCGTATCAACAGAAATTTCAAAAATTTCAGCACAGCGGGAAAGGCTTATCTGATTGGAACTGCTGCCCTCAATAAAGGACTGACAATACTTCTGCAAATCAACATATTTTTTAATAAAATCAATTGATGAAGTGCCGATAAACTTTTTAAAATTATCTATTAAAACATATAAATCACTGTTAGACCAGCTCATAAAAATGCTGTTATCTTTACCGCTCCATCTTGCAAAATCACTTATGGCATTTTCAAACGCAATACCGGATTTATTTATTTCATCCATTGAAATATGTGTAAGATTCTTAAAGCGTGAAGACAGCTTTGATGACAGTTTGGGTTTAATAAGCTGTTTAAATGTATCTACAATATTCAGTTTTTCATCTAATTTAACGGCACCAATTTCTATGATTTCATTCATTCCTTTTCTGAGCTTATAATCATAGGCATTGTTCCATTCCAAATCAAAAATTACATAGAACATTGAAACTCCGTAATCTGCAAAAAAAATAACCTTGCATAACGCAAGGTTAATATTATTTCTTAGCCAATAAAAAGAAAAACAAAGAATGCAGCAAGAACTACAACAAAGAAACCGCCGATAAGCCACTTTGTCATCTTCTCAAGCTTTGCTTCAATTGTGCGCGCCTTGGCTTTTCCAAGGAAAGTTTCAGCACCGCCTGCAATAGCACCTGAAAGATTCTGTGATCTGCCCTCTTGCATAAGAACAATAATTGTAATAATAATTGATGCAACAATAAGAACTGCACCAAATACATAATGATACCAAAGCATCGTAAACTTCCTCCATAGATAAATTAATACTAATGGATTATATCACAACGAATGCTATAATGCAAGTCTTTTTTTGGTATTAATTGGTTTGAATTATTTTTGCGTTAAATATCATACTATTATTGACGATATGTGATTAAGCGTTTGCCATATCGTCTGCCGTCTGAACAGGCGGCATTACATATTAAAATGTTAATTGCTCCCCTATATCGGCAGCACTCGGAAGTGCACCCACAGCAGGAAGATTTTTAGGTCTGTATCTGTATGCTTTTTCAAATTCACCCTCGGTATAAAGATGAACTGATTCTACTTTATCAGCCTTCTTTTTCAGCGTCATTGCCTGAACACCCTGGGTGTTTTTAGTTGTTTTCGGCAATATAGATGCGGTGTTAACAAGAAGCTTTCTTCCGTTTGAAGCACAAATTACAATATCCGTATCCTCCGGCAAATATAATGCCGCTGCCAGAGGAGATTTATCACTGTAAGCATTAATAAGCTTCTTACGGTTTGTTTTTGTTTCATAAGCAGACATATCAACCTTAGCGATTTTTCCGTTTTCAAAAACAAAAATCATATAGCCCTTATATTCGCTGAAAACAGCAATATAAGAAACCTCTTCCTTCTCCTCCATATCAAGCTTAGACGGAACATACTCACCCAATACGGAAGCTTTGGTGTCCTGAAAATCGTCAACCTTTGCTTTATATACCTGATGAGCATTTGTAAAGGCAAGAATTTCATCCCTGTTTGAACACTCAACAGACTCAATAATTCTGTCGCCCTCTTTCAGCTTCTGCTCGCCGCTCATACGCAGATTTGCCGTTCTGATTTTCTTAGCATATCCGCCCTCGGTAATAAATACCGTAACAGGATAATCGGCTACTTCTGTTTCTGTTTCAACAACTTCATCCGAAACATTGTAAAGAATTTCGGAATGTCTGCCGGTATCATACTTATCAATAACACCCTCAAGCTCGGTAATAATGATTTTCTTCATTCTTGTTTTGCTTGAAAGTATGGTTTCAAGTTCGGCAATATCATCCTCAAGATTTTCTATATCCTTGATTCGTTTCAGAATATACTCTCTGTTAAGATGACGAAGTTTGATTTCAGCAACATACTCAGCCTGTATTTCGTCAATTCCAAAGCCAATCATAAGGTTTGGAATAACCTCAGATTCACTTTCTGTTTCGCTGATTATTTTAATTGCCTTATCAATATCAAGCAGAATTTTTGAAAGTCCCTTTAAAAGATGAAGCTGCTTTCTCTTCTTAGCAAGGCTGAAATTAATTCTTCTTTTAACACAATTCAGACGGAATATTATCCATTCATTCAGAATTTCCTTAACGCCTCTGACTTTCGGCACACCGTTAATAAGAACATTAAAGTTGCATGAGAAGGAATCCTCAAGCGGAGTCATCTTATAAAGCCTTGCCATAAGCTTGTCCGCATCAACACCGCGCTTTAGGTCAATTGTAATTTTTAAGCCCTTTAAATCAGTTTCATCTCTGATATCTGATATTTCCTTAATTTTATTAGCTTTAGCAAGTTCAATAATTTTATCAATAATTGCTTCAGAGGTGGTTGTCGGCGGTATTTGCGTAATATCAATACAGTTATATGATTTATCATAAGTGTATTTTGAGCGGACTTTTACTGAGCCTCTGCCTGTTGCATAAATCTTTTCAAGTTCTTCCTTATCATAAATAATATATCCGCCGCCCACAAAATCAGGAGCTACAAGTGTATCCGAAACAATATGCTCGGGATTTTTTATCAATGCAATTGTTGTTTCGCAAAGCTCTTTAAGATTAAATGAAGCAATTGAAGATGCCATACCTGCGGCAATACCTGTTGTAACATTACATAAAATAGAAGGAAATGTTACGGGAAGAAGCCTTGGCTCCTTCATCGTATTATCATAGTTATTTACAAAATCAACAGTATCCTTATCAATATCATCAAAGAGTTCTTTGCAAATCGGTGCAAGCTTTGCCTCTGTATAACGTGAAGCTGCATACATCATATTTTTCGAGTATGCCTTACCGAAGTTTCCCTTTGATTCAACAAAAGGATATAAAAGGGTTTCATTACCTCTTGAAAGTCGCACCATTGTTTCATAAATGGAAGCATCTCCATGAGGATTAAGCTGCATTGTTCTGCCGACGATATTGGCACTTTTTATTGTGCCGCCCTTTAAAAGTCCCATATTATACATAGTATAGAGCAACTTTCTGTGAGATGGTTTTAAGCCATCTATTTCAGGAATAGCACGGCTTAAAATTACACTCATTGCATAGGGCATAAAGTTTTTGGTTAATGTATCTGTAATAATCTCATTTGTTACAGTGCCTGCATTTTCAATATGCACATTTTCGTTAAGGGTGCTGTTATCTTCAGGCATATTCTTTTTTCTTCTTGCCATAAATAATTCCTCCTTAACTAAATCAGCTTACATCTGCGGCATCAATATAAAGATTGCCGAAATCTGTAATATACTGTTTTCTGCCTTCAAGATTATCACCAAGAAGCAAATCAAAAATCTGTGATGTTTTTTCAGCCTCATCAGGTGTTACAAGAATAAGCCTTCTTGTGGCAGGATTCATTGTTGTAAGTGCCATCATATCAGCTTCGTTTTCACCAAGACCTTTTGAGCGCTGAACCGTGTACTTCTGATTTCCGATTTCTTCTTTAATTCTGTCCATCTCAACTTCGTTATATGCAAAATAGGTTTGATCCTTGCAGGTAACCTCATAAAGCGGAGATTCATCAATAAACACCTTACCCTCCTCAATCAGCTGAGGCATAAGACGGTAAATCATAGTTAAAACAAGCGTTCTGATATGGAAGCCGTCAACATCGGCATCCGTACATATAAGCACCTTGCTCCAACGGAAATTATTCATATCAAAAGCAGAAATACCCTTTGCTGCCTTTGAGCGAACCTCAACACCGCATCCGAGCACCTTAATTAAATCCGTTATAATTTCACTTTTAAAAATTTTATCGTATTCACATTTAAGACAATTCAGTATTTTACCTCTGATTGGCATAATTGCCTGAAAATTAGCATCTCTTGCCTGCTTGCAGGCACCAAGAGCTGAGTCACCCTCTACTATAAAAATTTCTCTTTCATTTGGGTCTTTGGAACGGCAGTCAACAAACTTCTGAATACGATTTGTCATATCCATTTTTGTCTGGAGTGTATTCTTTAAGGTTTTCCTTGTATTTTCTGCCTTAACACGGCTTCTCATATTGATGATAACCTGATCGGCAATCTTCTCTGCCTCAAGCTTATTTTCAATAAAGTAAACCTCAAGCTGCTTGCGGAAAAAGTCCGTCATTGCCTCCTGAATAAACTTATTGGTTATTGCTTTCTTTGTTTGGTTTTCATATGAGGTTTGTGTTGAAAATGAGGAAACAACAAATATGAGAATATCCTCAATATCCTGAACATTTATCTGACTGTCGGATTTACTGTATTTATTATTAGCCTTTAAATAGGCATTAATTTGGTTAACAAATGCACTTTTAAAAGCCTTCTCAGGTGAGCCGCCGTGCTCAAGAAAGCTTGAATTATGATAATACTCTTTAAGCTGTGTTTTTTGAGAAAAGCAGACAGCAGCTTTGATTTTAAGCTTATAATCACTCTGATCTTCCCTGTCTCTTCCTTTTCTTTCACATTCCCAATACTGAGGTGTTGTAAAAGCAGCATCAGCAGCAAGCTCACTTACATAATCCTTAATACCGTCTTTATAACAGTATTCTGTTGTTTCAAACCGTGAACCGACCTGATTTTTAAATATAAAAGTAACGCCATCATTAACAATTGCCTGTCTTTTAATTGTTTCATGGAAAAATTCTGCAGGTACATTAATATCGGTAAATACATCCAAATCCGGCTTCCATCTGATTCGTGAGCCTGTATCCTTTTTGGAATATTCTTCCTTGTGAAGTCCGCCGACATTTTCGCCCTTTTCAAAATGCAGGGTATAGCAATAGCCGGCTGTATGAATTTCAGCGTCCATATATTCAGAAGCATACTGTGTTGCACAAAGACCAAGACCGTTCAAACCGAGTGAAAACTCATAGTTTTCTGCACCGTTATCATACTTGCCGCCCGCATACATTTCACAGAACAGGAGCTTCCAGTTATATTCATTTTCAGCCTTATTGAAATCAACAGGAATTCCCGCACCGAAATCCTGCACCTCAACTGAGCCGTCTTCAAATTTGGTTACAATGATTTTATTGCCTCTGCCCTCTCTTGCTTCATCAATAGAGTTGGACATAATCTCAAATATAGAATGCTGGCAGCCTTCAATACCATCCGAACCAACAGCAGGTCTTTTTCTTACACGGTCAGCACCCTTTAAAGACTTAATACTGTCATTGCCATAATCATTTTTCTTAGCCATTTTTACCTCCGCTTAAAGAAGTTTACACAGATACATATTATACAAGATATTGTATTTTTGTCAAGATTTTGTAACAACTATTACAATATAAAGAAAAATAAAGGTGAGAGTTAATCCTCTCACCTTAAAATTATTGGCCATCTTCTTCTGTAATAT
>CAJTMQ010000047.1:5634-12581 GCA_910577215.1 uncultured Eubacterium sp.
CAGCTTCTGAAACTGTCTCAGCAGAATCTGTTTCTACAGACTCAATATTGTCAGCAATAATCTCTTCGCCTGTTTCCTGTGCTTCAACTGAAGCGTCCTCATCTTCGGTTGCAGGCAATGCTCCTGTTTTCATAAGTGAATCAAATTCCTCACCTGTAATCTTTTCTCTTTCAAGCAAGGTTTCTGCAACAAGAACAAGTTTATCATTATGCTCCGTAAGAATTTTCTTTGTTAAATCATAAGCATGACGCATCATTGCTTCAATTTCAGAATCAATTCTTGCCGATGTAGCTTCACTGTAGTTGTTTACGTGACCGAAATCCTTTCCAAGGAAAACTTCATTATTTTCATCACTGTAAACGACAGGGCCTAAGTTTTCACTCATACCGTATTTTGATACCATATCACGGCAAATTTGCGTTGCACGCTGCAAATCATTTGAAGCACCCGTTGAAATATCGTCAAGAGAAATAGCTTCCGCAACTCTTCCGCCCATCATTGAAACAAGAAGATCAAGCATTTCATTTTTGGAATTATAGTTTTCCTCCTGCGGCTGATACATAGTGTATCCGCCTGCACCAAGACCTCTCGGAATAATTGAAATTTCCTGAACAGGATCATGATATTCAAGATAATATGCGGCAACCGCATGACCTGCCTCATGATAAGCGGTAAGCTTCTTCGCTTTTTCACTGTATTTATGAGATTTCTTTTCAGCACCCATCATAACCTTAGTGCTGGCATCCTGAATTTCTGCATAGCTGATTGCGTGCTTGTGGCGTCTTGCAGCAAGCAATGCTGCTTCGTTGAGGAGGTTTTCAAGGTCAGCACCCGTAAACCCGATTGTGCTTTTTGCAACCTCTTTCAAATTAACATCAGGTGCAAGCGGCTTATTTCTTGAATGAACTTTAAGAATATCCTCTCTGCCCTGTGTATCAGGTCTGTTAACAGTTACCTGACGGTCAAATCTGCCCGGTCTTAAAAGTGCAGGATCAAGTACATCAGGTCTGTTTGTTGCAGCAATTATAATAACACCGCTGTTGGTGCCGAAGCCATCCATTTCAACAAGAAGCTGATTGAGGGTCTGCTCTCTTTCATCATTGCCGTTGCCCATACCGGTGCCTCTGTGCCTTCCCACAGCATCAATTTCATCAATAAATACAATTGCAGGTGCCTTTTTCATAGCCTGTGTAAACAAATCTCTTACACGGCTTGCACCGACACCGACATACATTTCAACAAAATCCGAACCCGAAATTGAAAGGAATGGTACACCTGCTTCGCCTGCAACTGCTTTAGCAAGCAAGGTTTTACCTGTTCCGGGAGGACCGACAAGAAGCACTCCCTTAGGGATTCTTGCACCAAGCTCCGTGAATTTTTTAGGGTCTTTAAGGAAATCAACAAGCTCCTCAAGGTCTTCCTTTTCTTCATCACAGCCTGCAACATCACTGAAGGTTTTAACATCATCACTTTCGCTTGCAACCTTAGCTTTTATTTTTCCAAAACCTAAAGATCTGCTGGTTTCACTGTTCATTGAATTGGTCATTTTTCTGATCATAAAGTAGCTTACCAATGACAGGGCTACAACAATAAACAATGTTGGCAGAAGATTCAAAATCCAGTTTCTGGAGGTGCTTGCCTTATAGTTATATTCAATCTGGTTATCCGGGTTTGCATCGTTATACTCATTAACACTTTCCCTTATATCCTCAAGGAAATAAGTAACACTTATAACAGTATATTTCTGCACCTTATCCGGCTCTTTAAAGGTTTTATACTCCATAGAGCCTGTTGTTAAATCAATTTCAAAGGATTGAACTTCATTATTTTTAAACTGACTGACAATTTCACTGTATTTCGGAACCTCGTTGCTTTGACTGTTTATATAGTAATAAGCAGATGCCGCAAGCAAAGCAAAGGTCAGAAAACAAATTATCAACGATTTCCAGTTTTTTTGTACATTATTATTCATTAAGTATTGTCCTCCGCGGAAACATTTATGATTAGAATATTCTTTGTTGATTCATCGGTTTTAACTCTTTCATCAACACAGTAACCGTAAATGCCGATAATCCCATTATCATCCGTTAAAACAGGAATTTGGCTTCTTGCTTCAACAGGAATTTCTAATTCATTAAATAATTTTTTTAATGTTTTAGTGCAGCCACGATTTGCAGGAGAAATTTTATCTCCTTCTTCCCTGCTGCGAACAATTATATTGCCAACTATTTTATCACAGTCACAATAAAAATCAAACTTTTTACCGCATAATTCACATTTATTTAAAAAATCAGCTGCGGAAAGTATTTCAGTTTCTGATATATAGCTAACATTTTTAGCTGTATTAACAACATCTGCTATGCGTAACGATTTTTTATTTGATAAAGCATAAATATTTCCGCTTATCTGTGTTTTAGACGGCTTATAAAGAAGCTTCAGGATTTCTGATAAATGAAATTCGTTAAGCTTCAAATTATAAAAAGAAAAATAATTAATAATAATTCTTTTCCGAATGGCAACAGGATATTTTTTCAGTTCTTCGATATCAAGAGTTTTTCCGTCATAAACTGAACTCATTGCCTGATTTGCCGAATTTTCTATAAATTCGCTGTCCTCATTTACACTTTCAATGAAACGCAAAAACATATTTTCGTATTCATTGTTAAGCTGACCAAAAAGAGGCAGAATATTATTTCTAATGTGATTTCTGCTGTAGTCACCACTGCTGTTTGTTGAATCAACGCAATATTTTATGTGATTACTATTCAGATAATCTCTTATTTCTTTACCTGAAATACTAAGCAAAGGTCTTATTATCTTTCCTCTTACAGCAGGAATTCCGCATAAGCCTTTTATTGATGTTCCGCGTGCCAATCGAAACAGCAGAGTTTCTATGTTGTCTGTTAAATTGTGTGCCGTTGCAATTTTATCACATTCAATTGAATTGAAAAATTCATATCTTCTGTTTCTGCTGTATTCCTCAACGCCAAGACCAACCGCCTTAGATTCCTCAGCAGCATGAATATGAAGCGTAAAGCATTCAATATTGTTTTCTTCACAAAAACGCTCAACAAATCTGCAATCGGAAAGACTTTCTTCTCCCCTTATGCCGTGCTCTATATGTGCCGCTTTTAAGGTAAGATTATACTCATTTCTTATGCTGAGTAAAAATTCAGCAAGAAAAACAGAATCTGCACCACCTGATAAACCAATCAGAACGGTATCATTTTTTGATAAAAGATTATACTTATTTATTGTTTTAAAGATTTTATCATTCATACTTTTTATCAATGCTTCTGAATCTGGTAAATTCTTTATCAAATGTCATTTCAATCGTTCCTGTAGCACCGTGACGGTTTTTGGCAACAATAAGCTCGGTTAAGTTTGCATCAACCTCATCCTGCTTATCCTCATCAACCTCATTTCTGTAATAGTCCTCACGGTAAAGAAACATAACAATATCCGCATCCTGCTCAATGGAGCCTGATTCCCTTAAATCCGAAAGCTGCGGCTTATGGCTTTTTCCTCTGCCCTCTGTTCCACGGGAAAGCTGAGCACAGCAAATAACAGGAATGTTAAGATCTTTAGCAAGCATTTTGAGATTTCTTGTTATTTCGGAAACCTCCTGAACCCTGTTTTCCTTATGAGTGGCAGACTGAATAAGACCAAGATAGTCAATGATAATTATATCAACATTTTTCAGTCGCCTTACTCTTGATTTAATTTCAGGAACGGTAATGGAAGACGTATCATCAAGATAAAGCTCAACATCCTCATAGTCACCTGTTGCATTGCCAAGCCTTATCCATTCATCATCCGTGAGTTCACCTGTACGCAGCTTGTTGCTGGGCACACCTGCGTGAGCGGCAAGAAGTCTTTCGGCAAGCTGTTCCTTAGTCATCTCAAGGCTGAAAAAAATACATTTCTTCTTTGCAAGCATTGTAACATTCTGTGCAAGGTTAAGCGCAAAAGATGTTTTACCCATTGCAGGACGCGCACCTACAAGAATGAAATCGGATTTATTAAGACCTGTTATGTATTTATCAAGCATACCGAAGCCGGACGGTATTGCTTTAAACTGGTCTTTTTCTTCACCCGTAAGCTTATATAAACGGTCATAAACACCGTTTATGATGACATCTGAAACCTTTCTCGGTCCCGTAACATCTCTGCCCTGACGGATGTCATATATTTTCTGTTCAGCCGAATCAAGCAGCATGTTGGCATCTGCACCGCCGCCTGTTGCCTGCTCAATGATTTCCTGAGAGGTTATAATAAGTGTGCGGAGAAAGTATTGCTCCTCAACAATTTTTGCATATGTTTCAACATTAGCAGTTGACGGAACACTATCCTTCAAAGTAAGCAGGTATTCCCTTCCGCCTGCAACATCATACTGACCTTCCTTTGCAAGAACATCAGCTATAACAACCGGGTCAATCTTAGCCTTTGAGCCTGTATACATAGAAAGCATTGAGCCGAAAATGACTCTGTGCTGCGGAAGATAGAAATATTCCTGCTTAACTCGGTTCGTAACATCTTCCATACATTCAGGATCTGTTAAAACCGCACCAAGCACAGCCTGCTCTGCTTCAAGGCTGTATGGCAGTGTTATTGAATTTGAAGTATTCATATCAGGCATTTTAATCATCCTTATCCCATTTGGAAATTATTATTTTTAAGCTTCTGCTACCTGAATGTAGATTTTAGCCGTTATGCCTTGGTAAACCTTAACCTCAGCCTCTGTTGTGCCGAATTGTTTAATATCAGCCATTGCAATTTTGCGTTTATCAATATCAAGATTCATTTCAGCCTTGATTTTAGCCGAAACATCCTTTGCAGTAACGGAACCGAAAAGCTTACCGTTTGCACCTGCTTTGGCAGTTAACTTAAAGGTTTTGCCTTCAAGTTTCTGAGCATCTGCCTGCGCTGCTTTTATCTCTTCAGCTTTATGATATTTCTTTGCATTTTCTTTATTGTTAAAATCATTCATTGCAGTTGCATTTGCTTCAACTGCAAGACCCTTAGGAAAAAGGAAGTTTCTTGCATAACCGTCTGATGCGTTGACAAGCTCGCCTTTTTTTCCAAGACCTTTAACGTCTGCCTTTAAAATAACTTTCATAAATTCATCCTCCTTATATTTCCATTAAAACAGGTAAAATCATAGGGCTGCGCTTTGTTTTTTCATACATTAAATGAGAAATTTCGTCACGCAGCTTTCCCTTAACCGTATTCCAGTCATGATATTTGCTGTCATAAGTTTCTTCAATAATTCTGCAGGCCAACTCACGTGCAGAATTCATTAAATCTTCATTTTCTCTTACATAAACAAAGCCTCTGCTGACAATATCGGGTCCGCTTTCAATTTCACCTGTGTAAGTATTGATTGTTGCAACAACAACAATTAATCCATCCTGTGAAAGGTGCTTACGGTCATTAAGAACAATATTGCCTACATCGCCTACACCGATTCCGTCAACATAAACCTCGCCGCTCGGAACAGTATCTATATCCTTAATGCCATCCTCTGAAATCTCAATATGATTGCCGATTGTTCCGATATATATACTTTCCTTGCTGAAACCCATAGACTGCGCAAGAAGCGCATGCTTCTGAAGATGCTTCTGTTCACCGTGTACAGGAATGAAAAACTTTGGTTTGATAATACCCATCATCAATTTAAGCTCTTCCTGACAGGCATGACCTGAAACGTGAACCTCATACATCTTTTCGTAGATAACCTCAATTCCGCGTTTCATAAGCTCATTAACAACATTTCCGACCATTTTTTCATTACCCGGAATAGGTGTTGCAGAAATTATAACATAATCATTGGGTGAAACAACAACCTTTCTGTGCTCGCCGAATGCCATTTTTGTTAAAGCACTCATAGGTTCACCCTGTGAGCCTGTTGTGATGATAACAAGATGTTCATCCTCATAATTTTTGATATTATCAATATTGATTAAAATATTTTTCGGAACATTAAGATAACCAAGCTCTTCGCCGACCTGCACAAGATTTTCAAGGCTTCTGCCGATAACCGCAACCTTGCGCTTAGACTGCTGAGCAACATCAATAATCTGCTGAACGCGATGAATATTGGATGCAAAGGTTGCAACCACAATTCTGCGCTTTCCTGCTTTTCTGAACAGATTAACAAATGATTCGCCAACAGTTTTTTCACTCATCGTGTAACCGGGACGTTCAGCATTTGTTGAATCCTGAAATAGAGCAAGAACACCTTTTTTTCCGTATTCTGCAAATCTGGTTAAATCAATCATATCACCGTCTACAGGAGTTGTATCAATTTTAAAGTCACCTGTATGAATAAGAATGCCTGCAGGGCAGCGTATTGCTAGACCTACCGCATCCGGAATTGAATGATTAACGTGAATCAGCTCAATATTGAATGAACCCAATGTAATATTATCGTGCGGCTTTATTTCAACCAGCTTTGCACTTTCCAAAAGACCATGCTCTTTGAGCTTGCCTTTAATAAGTCCAATTGTTAATTTAGTTGCGTATATCGGAATGTTAACCTTTTTCAATAAGTAAGCAATACCGCCGATATGATCCTCGTGACCGTGTGTAATAATCAAACCTCTTATTTTACTTATATTTTTTTCAATATAAGTAAAATCAGGTATTACAAGGTCTACACCGGGAAGCTCATCACCGGGAAAAGCAATTCCGCAGTCTAAAATGAACATATCCTCCTTGTATTCATAAACAGTCATATTCTTACCGATTTCATTCATACCGCCCAGGAAAGCAACACGAACAGACTCCTTAGCCTTTGGAGGCTGGAGTGAAGGCTTCTTATTGACCTTGCGATAAGTATAATAGCGCTTTTTGGAATTCCGTTTTCCGCCCGCACTCTTATCGTTTGGTGTATTCTGTTTTGCCATTAAATTTTCTCCTTTATTAAATATTTTTCCGTACTACAA
>CAJTMQ010000048.1 GCA_910577215.1 uncultured Eubacterium sp.
ATGAAAGAGAGCTGTTTGGCTCTCTTTTTTTTTTATAGCCAAAAACTGAATAAAAATATTTATTTTCGGCAAATTTCGGCAGATTATTTATATTTTGCACTATATTTTTCCGTTTTCGGCGGAATAGGTGAAAGGTGTTTTTCCTTTCAGTAAATTCGCGGAGGATGCTATGGGAAGAAAAAAGAAAACAATTGAAGAAGAGGTACGCGAGGGTTTAAGGCACCTTGCCTTTGGAGAAATACAGGATGCGATACAGCTTCTTTTTGCACAGGAAAATGAAATTCTGGAAAAGCTGCCGAGTCTTGATTTATTCTGTATAAGCGAAATAAAAAGGCCCAAGGGCGGAGGTATGGAGATAAAGTTTTTTGACAGGATAAAGGCACTCGAAAAATTAAGGGACACAAAAAGCGAAGCTCCTGCACAACCGCTCAGTTTTTACAAGGCTCTTGAGGAGAGCGCAAAAAATGTCGGCAGTGCCTTTGAAGAGGTAGCGGATGAATAACTTTGTTCCCTTTTCGGAAAAACAGCTTGCGGCGCTTACCTGGTGGTGTGAAACAAGCCCTGTTAAAAATAAAAACGGCATTATATGCGACGGTGCGGTGCGTTCGGGAAAAACACTCTGTATGAGCATTTCCTTTATAAGCTGGGCGTTTTACTGCTTTTGTGACACCTCGTTTGCCATATGCGGCAAAACCATTTCCTCACTCAGGCGCAATGTGATAACGCCGCTAATTCCGAATTTAATTTCCCTTGGCTTCAGCTGCGATTACAAAATAAGCCGGAATATGCTTGAAATAGAAAAGGGCGGTGTGAAAAACCGCTTTTATCTTTTCGGCGGCAGAGATGAATCTTCGGCAGCACTTATTCAGGGTATGACCCTAGGCGGGGTTCTGCTTGATGAGGTTGCACTTATGCCGCGCTCTTTTGTTGAGCAGGCACTTGCAAGATGCTCACTGGAACATTCAAAATTCTGGTTTAACTGCAACCCTGAGCATCCGTTTCATTGGTTTTACACCGAATGGATTAAGAAAAAGGATGCAAAAAATATGCTTTATCTTCATTTTAAGATGGAGGATAATCCGTCCCTTTCACAGGCTGTTATAAGCAGATACAAAAGTTTATACAGCGGCGCTTTTTATGAAAGGTTTATAGACGGCAGATGGGTTGCGGCAGATGGGCTTGTTTATCCTATGTTTGATGGCAGGCGTCATATTAAAAAAAGCAAAAGCGGTGAATTTTCTTTATACTATTTATCCTGTGATTACGGCACGGTTAACCCGTTTTCTTTAGGTCTGTGGGGGAAATCAGCGGGCGGCTGGTTCAGAATTGATGAATTTTATCACAGCAGCAGAGATAAGGGTGTTCAGCTTACGGATGAAGAATACTATGAAAATCTGAAAAGGCTTGCGGACGGCAGAAAAATTGAGGCTGTTGTTGTTGATCCGTCTGCCGCAAGCTTTATAGAGGTTATCAGACGCCACGGTGAATACAGGGTTATCAAGGCAGATAATGATGTGCTTAAAGGAATTAACCTTGTGTGTCAGGCACTTAAGAATGATGAAATATTCTTTTATCCCTGCTGTGCGGATACTATCCGTGAATTTTCCGTTTACAGGTGGGATAACGGCATAAAAAGAGATTCACCCAAAAAAGAAAACGATCATGCAATGGATGATATCCGCTATTTTGTTTCCACTGTTTTAAACAGCAGAAAAAACAGCGATTTATTCTCCGTTGCGGTGGAAAGGATGTGAAAGTTTGGGTTTATTCCGCAGTAAGAAAAAAGCATTGCCGCAGGCAGGTGCGTCGGCTGTGCAGACAAGTATGTATTCAAATCATCCTTTTTGGCAGATGAATTCGGGTATTCCTATGAATTTCAACAACCGTATATATTCCTCTTTGCGTGAAAGCGTTCCTGTAATAGATGTTGCAATCTCAAAAATAGTAAGGCTTTGCGAGGGCTTTCATTTTGAAACGGGACACAGCAGTCTGGATGATAAATTAAATTCATTTTTCAATGAAATTAATGTCGGCGGAAATCAAACAGGTATTTATTCATTTGTTTCAACCTATCTTTCGGAACTGTTGACGTACGGATCGGCAGTTGGCGAAATGATTGCAGATGAAAACGGCTTTTATGCACTTTATAACGGTGAGCTTGATGCTCTTGAGGTTAAAAGGGCGGCAAATAACCTTGATGTTGAATTTTACAACGGCAAAGAAAAGCTGAAAAATCAGGATTTGATTCTTTTTTCGGCACTTAATCCCGAACCGGGGAAAATTCTCGGAACAAGTATTTTAAGAGGGTTGCCGTTTGTTGCAAACATTCTGCTTACCATTTACAACACCATAGGTGAAAACTGGGAGCACGCAGGAAATTTAAGATATGCGGTTACATATAAGCCGCAGGGTGACGGTATAGACGGAGGAAGTGCAAAAGAATATGCCGAGCAGATGGCAAACGCATGGCGTGATGCGATGAGCAGCAAGGATACAATTAAGGATTTTGTTGCCGTCGGAGATGTTTCCGTTAAGGTTATCGGAGCGGATAATAATGTGCTGAACAGTGAGATTCCTGTTAAGCAGCTACTGGAACAGATTGTTGCAAAAACAGGACTTCCGCCTTATATGCTTGGGCTTAGCTGGTCTACAACAGAGCGTATGAGCTCGCAGCAGGCGGATGTTTTAACAACAGAGCTGGAGGCTTACAGAAGAGTTCTGAACCCTGTTTTGCTTAAAATCGGCAGAAGGTATCTTGAAATTCAAGGCATCCCATCGGCTATTGAGGTTATATGGGATAACATTACAATGCAGGATGAAACCGAAATGGCAAAGGCACGTCTTTATGATGCACAGGCAGAAAAAATTTTTAGGGAGGTTAATGCTTGAAGGACGGATATATAGAAAAAGGCTATACTCCTTTACAGGATGATTTTGATAAAATCAGGCAGTTTACAAGAAAAGAATTCACAGCGGATGAGCTTTATATTTTCAGCCTGATCTTATGCAACAACGATATAGACAGAGATTATGAAAAGTTTTCAGTTTCTGCTCTTAATGAGCTTGCAAAGCTGTTCATAGGTAAAACAGGCATTCGTGATCACTCAATGAAAGCGGCAGACCAGACCGCACGTATTTTTGATACGTGGGTGGAAAAACTGCCAAACAGAAAAACGGCTGATGGTGAGGATTTTTATGTGCTTCGTGCCAAGGCATATATGGTTAGAAGCGAGGAAAACAAATCACTTATTACAGAGATTGAGGCAGGAATTAAAAAAGAGGTTTCCGTTTCCTGCTCTATGGCGTTATCAACCTGTTCCGTATGCGGCAAAAGCAGAAAAAACAGCGGCTGCAGCCACATAAACGGCAGAAAGTACGGAGGTAAAACCTGCTTCAGCATTTTAAGTAATGCGGCAGATGCATATGAATGGAGCTTTGTTGCTGTTCCTGCTCAGCGTGAGGCAGGTGTGACAAAATCATTTAACATTGAAAAAGGAGATTCCGATATGACAGATATTAAAAAATGCCTCAGCACGGAAGATGAACAGATTGTGCTTTCAAACAAGCAGGCAAAGGAAATCTGTTCTTACATTGAGGAAAGGGAAGAGCTTGCTGCACTTGGTGAGGAATACAAGAAAAGCCTTATAAAAGAGCTTGTTTCACTTTGTGCTAAGACTGTTCCGCAGATGGATTTAAAGGTTTTCGGCGGTGTTGCGGCAGTTATGACAACCAAGGAACTTTTAAGCTTTAAAAATGCTTTTGAAAAGCAGCAGGCAGTTAAAAACATGCCGGCACCTCAGCTTTCAGTGGCACAGAACAAACCAAAAGATAATTTTAATGAATTCAGAATTTAAGGAGGATTTTATTTATGGCATTCGACAATATAAAACTTGAAAAAGGACTTTATACAACTTCAAAGGGTTTTACTGCTTCGCTTGAGGAGCTTGATCCGTCTGAAAACTACATAGGAACGGATTATGAAGGTCTTGATGCATATCAGCGTCAGCTTAAAAGATTTGACATTAAGGTTTCGGGCACAGGTTCTGATACGATTTCAAAGTTCTTTGCAACAACCGATTCCGCAGCACTTTTTCCTGAATATATTTCACGTGCTGTTCAGCAGGGTCTTGAGGAAGAGGATACTCTTCATAAAATTATAGCCACAACAACAAACATTGATTCTCTTGATTACCGTGCAATTGAAAGTGTGCCTACAGAGGAGGAAAAAGAGCTTGCATTGGTTGCAGAGGGTGAAACAATTCCTGAAACAACAATCAGAACAAAGGATAAGCTTACAAAGCTGAAGAAACGAGGCAGAATGCTTGTTGCCTCCTATGAAGCAATTAAGTTTCAGAAGCTTGATTTATTTACGGTTACACTTAAGCAGATTGGTGCGTATATTGCAAGAACGCAGTTTAAGGATGCAATTGAGGTTATTACAAATTCAGATGCAGAGCAGATTACAAGTGCTTCAAAAACTGTAACATACGAAGAGCTTGTTAAGCTCTGGAACAAGCTTTCACCATATAAAGCAACAACCTTTATTGCTTCCGTACCCGCCATTGCGGATATGCTCAGTATTACGGAATTCAAGGATTCAAACGCAGGACAGAGTTTCCACGGAACTGGTAAAATGATTACTCCGTTCGGGGCAGAGGTATTAAGGGTGAGTGACGATACTGAAAGCAGAGGGATTATTGCCCTTGATAATTCTGCTGCTCTTGAAAAGGTGCAGGCAGGCGGAGTGATTACAGAATATGATAAGCTCATTGATCGTCAGCTTGAGCGTGCCGCAATTACTACAATTGCAGGGTTTTCAACTATTTTCAGTGATGCTGCAAAAATTTTGACTTGTTCGGAATAAGGCTTTAATCAGCAGAAAGGAAGTGAAGCTATGATAAATACAGAGCTTGTCAAGGCAGGTATTTTGCTTATGGGGGATTTAGAGGAAGATGAAGTTGAAAAATTCAGTACTGTTATTTCTTCTGCTGTTTCGGCAACCGAGGCTGTTATAAAGGAGAATGCCGATGATAATGATCCGCGTGTGATTCAGCTGGCAGCAGCCAAGGCATACTATGCAATATGCTGTGCGGCTTCGCAGACAGACGGTATTACCTCTTTTTCAGCGGGTGATGTATCCGTAACGCAGAAAGCAGATACACTCAGCAATGCCAAGTGCTACTATGAAATGGCACTTAATGATTGCAGGACTCTGCTCAAACCTGAATCTGTGGCACAACAGGCAGAAACAAACGGCTTTGCTTTTTTAGGTGTTTAAATGAACAGAGGAAAAAAAGTTAAAAACGGGCTGAAAAAGGTCGGCAGGGAGGTTTTCCTTGCCGACGGCGATTGGAGCTCAACGCCGTTTTATGCGGTGATAGAGCAGAGATGGAAAAATAATAAGTCTGATTTTGAATTCAGTGAAACGGAAATCGGCAGGGTCAGTGCTGATTATTATACATACATAGGGCCGTATAATCATAATATACTTGCCCTGTCTGACAACGCCTGCCTTTATGCAGACGGTGTTAAATATATATTTAGAAAAAGAGATGCGGCTAAGCTGCAGAATGAGGTTTTGTTTTACAGCGGCATATTGAGAAGGGTGTGGGAAAGTGATTTATGCTGAAAGAATTATGACCGATTTTATAGAACTTATAACGGCTGATGAATATTTTAAAGATATTCAGATTTTGCGTGCGTATCCCGGGGGAATCAAGTCCACACTGCTTGAAAATGCCGTTGTTGCAGTTGGGTTGAAAGAAATAAATGTTGAGGACAGCTCTCTTGGAGAGAGTGTTAAGACCGGTACAATCAGTGTTTTTGCAAATATTTATGTTCCCTATTCTTTTGATAAAAGCAATTTTGAAAAAATCGTTTTTCGTATCTGCAGGAACGTTGCGGAATTCAATATAGTTTCGGTTAACATTTCTGAAATTACCGCAAACAGTGCTTCTGAATGCTTTGTTATGAAAGTCGTATTTACTTTTAATGATGAATTATGCTTTAGGGATGATGAAGATGAATAACGAAAAGGACTACGCGGAAATGAAGGAAATTTCCGAATATCTGCGCCTTGACTCCAAACGGTTTGATAACGGCAATGAGGAAACGGAGTAAAACAAATGATGAAGATGAAATATAAGGATTTTGAATTTCCTTCAAACCCTTCGGTTCTTAAGGTTGAGCTTTCGGATAATGTTGTTGAAAAGCCGCTTTTCGGGAGTGACAGTGCAGTTTACAGCATATCGCATAATGCGGCACTTATAAGCGGGGAAGGCTGTTTTTGGGGAAAAGACGGAATTGTTTTTTCAAGAGAACTGAAAGCTCTGCAGAAAAGCAGCAGTTCGGGCTGGCTTTTCTTGCCTGACGGCGGCTGTTACAATGCATTTTTAACTGCACTTACAGTTAAAGAGGATTCCAAAAAGTGCTGTGTATTTTACACCTTTTCTTTTACCGAAAACTGCAATCATAAGAAGGATGAATTTGATTTCGGTTTTACATATGCACTTGAAAATGAAAATATGTTTGATATTTCCCATCGGTGCGGTGTAGAGATTGAAAGGCTTATGCAGCTTAATAATATTGAAACCCCGTTCAGTGTAAGTGTTGGTGATAAGGTGGTGCTCAGATGATATTTGAATTATCTGATATAAACGGCAATGCAGTCCTTGCAGAAAATATTGTTTCTTATGAGCTGATAAGCGAAGCCGGTGCCGCGTGTGACGGATTAAGGCTGAATTTTATTCAAAGCAGTCTTATAGGTGAAATATGCACGGTTAAGGCGTATATAGACAGTGTGCTTATTTTTAACGGCTTTTGTGACAAGCAGAAAATCTGTATGGATAAATCTGGAGTCAGCTGCTTTATTTATGCAAGAAGCAGTGCGGCTCTTCTGGTTGACAATGAGGCACTGCCGTGCCAATACAGCAAGCCGTCTGCAAGGCAGTTGTGGTATTCAAATGCAAGAGATTTTGGCTTTGAGTGTGCACTGCCTGAAATATATACTGAAAATAACTATCTTGTTTCAAAGGGCACAAGCTGCTATGGCGCAATTAATGACTTTGTTTCAGCCGTTTACGGTGCACCTGTTTATGCAACACCTGATAATGTGCTTACGGTTTACAAAGAAAGTGAATATACAAAAAGTCTTAATGATTATAATGTGGTTTCGTTTTCTTATATTATAAACAGAAGTGAGCCTGTAAGTGAAATTGATTATAAAATAAGTTCCGGTGATGATTATTCCTACCATTTTAAAAGCGATTATGCTGACAGAATGGGGATTAAGAGAAGAAGGCTTTATAATCTTTCATCCATTCCGCTCTGGCAAAGAGAAACTACCGCTGAAAAAAAGATTAAGGATTCCTTGGAAGAATATTATTCTGTTTCGGCTGAAATCTCAGGCGAATGTGATTTAAAACTTTATGACAGAGTTATATTTGATTTTGCAGTTAATGATGATAATGAAGAATTTTATGTAAGTGAGCTTATAAGAAGCAAGGGTAAAGGCGGAGAGAAAACAGCAATTGTTCTGAAAAAGAAAATAAATGGGGAGCTGGTTAATTATGTGGCTTAGCAGAAAATTCGGAAGCAGGCAGAAGGAGTCTGCAGAAACAGGAACGGTAGCTATAGGAGGAAGCTCAACAATCAAAACGGCGTCAACTGTTCTTGCCGAAAATGTTCAGAATTATGCCCCATACGGCTACTCGGCATTTGCTCCGTGCGGTGAGGAAATTCTGCTTATCAGCAGTGCAAACGGTACTGCTGGGGCAGGAACAAAAATGAGCGATGAAAGTATTAATGAGGGAGAGATTTCCATAAGCTCCAAGGGCGGAGCAAGAATTGTTCTGAAGAATGACGGCAGTATTCAGATAAACGGTTTTGTTTTTACAGCGGACGGAAAAATTAAAAATGCAGAAGGGCAGGTTGTTTTATGACAGAAAAAATAACAAATGGTGATTATGTTAAAAACGGTGCATCGCTTGTCGAGATTGAGCATATAGAAGAGGTTTTGCAGAATATAGCAATTGCTCTTAAAACACAAAGAGGCAGCTTTTATCCTGATAAAAATTATGGTTCTGCCTTGTGCAATGCAGGTAAAGAAACAGATGAAGCATATGCCGCAGCTTATGCCCGGCAGGCTCTTTATAATTTGAGCGGAGTGCTTATAAAATCCGTAAAAATATATGACAGTAATTTTGAATTTACAATAGCAGTAAATAATCAGGAAAGGCAGGTGCTGGTAACAACGTGAGTATAACATATAATGAAATACTTGATTCCATGAAGGCAGCTTTTCAGCAGGAAAAGGGTGAGGCTGTTGCCGATCTTTCGGATCTTGAATTAAGATTCAAGGCAGTTGCATCAGAAATCTATTCTGTTTGTGCATACGGAGATTATATTTTCAGGCAGGGATTTCCGCAGACGGCAACCGGTGCGTATCTGGACAAGCATGCACAGCTCAGAAGTATAACAAGGAAAAAGGCGGCACGTGCCGGCGGAGAATTGACCTTTTCACTTTCGGAAGCGGCAAGTAAAAGTATTACTATTCCTGCAGGTACAATATGCTCTGCTGCGGGAAAGCCTTTTATTCAGTTTGCAACCGATAAAAGAGCCGTCATAAGTGCAGGCAGACTTTCTGTGTCTGTTCCTGCAACGGCTTTGCGAACAGGGCAGGAGCATAATGTTGAAGCGGGAAGTGTTACCGATATGGTTAATCCGCCTGATTATGTTTTTTCCGTAACAAATGACAAGGCATTTACAGGTGGTTGGAATGACGAAAGTGATGAGGCATTGCGTGAACGTATTCTGAGTTCATACAGCAACACAAAAAATGCTGTTAGTGCCGAAGGAGTAAGAGAAATCTTGCTTTCTCTTGATGAAATAACGGATGCATGCGTATTTTCAAATAGCAGTTCTTCAGCTAATGTATGCCTTAAAACAAGAAATGGCAGACTTTCAAGCAGCTTAAAGGCAAAGGTTTCCGATTTGCTTGGATTTTTATCATTTTGTTCGGTGGAAATTAATTTTATTGCGGCAAGTGTAAAAGAATTTTCAGTTAAGGCAGAGGCAAAGGTTTTAAGTGGATATGATAATGATAAAATTGAACGTGCAGTAAGAGCACGAATTATATCGCTTTGCAGCAATGAAAAAATCGGGCAGAATTATAATGAAGCGGCAATCGCTGCCTCATGCAGTGATATAGAAGGAATAGAATACATAAATGTATTTTTCCGGTGCGATGGGGGAATTGTTTCCTGCGGAAGCACGGAGTTTCTGAGATTAACTGAAACAGAGGTTTATATTCATGAATAGTAATGAAATATTCAGCCGCCTTGAAGGACTGATGAAAAAGCTTTCTATGTCTTCGGAACGGGGAAGCTATACAAGAGCCGAAATGAAGGCTTATGCAGCAGGGATAGCTCTAGCGGCAGAAAACATGGAGAGAGTTTTAAAAAATCTTTTTATAGACACAGCAGAAAAGGATGGTATTGCACTGTTTTTGAGTATGATAAATGAAAATCCTGCGCAGACAGAAAGTGAATCTAAGCAGCTTATTATAGATACTGTTTCAAATCAGATGCAGATATATAAAAAAAGTGAATTTGATTCATTGGTTGCATCTTTGGGTGTTTTCGGTGAGTCAACATATATTACAGACGATAATATAATAACTCTTTATTATACGGGACTTGTAGATATGCCTTGCTTTAAGGATGTTTCCGATTTATGTGCCAATCATATTCCGTGCTTTTCTCAGATTAGCATGGCAAGCGAAGGTGTGCAGTTTTTTGTTTGGGAAAAGCTTGCATTACCATGGTTTAAGCTGGACAGTGTTAAATTGCCTTTCTATGTTTTAGACAGTATGTAATTATTTATCGATAAAGGAGATAATATGAGTTCAACACAAAAAACAGATTATTTATCACTTAACCAATGGGTGACAACAGATATTCCTACACGAACGGATTTTAATTATGATAATGAAATGATTGATACGGCAATAAATAATCATTGCAGTGATGATAATATACATGTTGCACAGGCGGACAGAGAAAAATGGGATTCGCCGTACTTTATAGGCTTTTATTATGGTGACGGTTCTGCAATAAGAACAGTTGATACGTCCTGCCCGTTTGTGCCGAGCTTTGGGTTTGTTTTTGCAGGAGGAATGCCTCCATCGGTTACGGATTTCAATGTTAAAAATAAGAAAAACTATTTTGGCTTTCTTTCAAAAAGAACAAGCACGGCAGGTATAAGCCTTTCGGGAACTGAATTAAGAATTCCGATAAACGGTAACCCCGTAAATTCCAGTGAATATATGAATTTCAATGTTGCCGGAATAACATATTGCTTTGTGCTTTTCAGATAAATATTTTCGGAGCAGGGTAAAACCTGCTCTGTTTTTCTATTTACAACAGGATAATTTTATTCTATAATGTTTTATAATATTGAAATTTGAAGGAGTATTTATATGCTGCTTGCGGTTGATATTGGAAATACAAATATTGTTTTAGGTGTGCTGAACGGCGAAAAGCTGATTTGCTCGGGTCGTCTTTCAACAAACGTAAATGAAACTGAAATTGAATACTCAATGAAACTGAAAGCATTTTTAGATATTAATAATGTTGATAATATAGATGGTGCGATTATTTCCAGTGTTGTGCCAGCTTTGGTAAGAACGCTTCTGAAAAGTATTCAGCTTGTGTGCAATGTAGAGGCGCTTGTTGTAGGTCCGGGGGTGAAAACAGGACTTAATATTAAAATAGATAATCCCGCTGAGACAGGCGCGAATATTGTTGTTGGGGATGTTGCGGTTATAAATAAATATCCGCTTCCGGCAATTGTTTTTTATTTCGGTACTGCAACAACAGCTTCGGTTATTGATAAAACAGGTGCACATCTGGGCGGTGCAATTATGTGCGGAATAAAAACAGCAATCAATTCTCTTTCAAGCACAACTGCCCAACTTCCGCAGATTGATATATCGGTTCCGTCAAAAATAATAGGCAGAAATACTGTGGATGCAATGAAATGCGGTTCGGTTATAGGTACAGCCGCCATGCTTGAGGGGCTTGTTTCAAGGTTTGAAAAGGAGCTTGGGGAAAAAGCAACGGTTATTGTAACAGGCGGTTTCGGCAAAGCAATAGCAAAGGCAGCGGAGCTTGATGTTATTGTAGATGAAAATTTGTTTGTAGACGGATTGAGAATTATATATGAAAAAAATAAGATGAAAAAACAGGGAGAAGCATAAAATTATGGCAATTTTCAGAGCATTTAAAGCATTCAGACCTGCACAGAGAAATCAGGCACTTATTCCCGCACTGCCGTATGATGTTATGAGCAGTGAGGAAGCAAGGCAGATGGTTCGCGGCAATTCCCTTTCCTTTCTTCATGTTGATAGAGCAGAAATTGATTTGCCGCTCGGCGCAGATAAATATTCTGATGAAGTGTATCAGAAGGCAAAGGAAAATCTGGAGGCACTTGAAAATACAGGTGCAATGATTCAGGATAAAACGCCGTGTCTTTATATTTACAGGCAGATTATGAATGGCAGAGTTCAGGTTGGAATTGTAGGCTGTGCATCCATTGATGATTATCTGAATAACGTCATCAAAAAGCATGAAAAAACACTCGCAAAAAAAGAAAAGGACCGTATAAACCATGTTCATACAACCAATGCAAATACAGGTCCTATATTTTTAACCTACAGAAAAAATGCGTCTATCAATATGACGGTTTCGCTGTGGATGAATGAGAGGGAGCCTGTTTATAATTTTGAAGCAGATGGTGTTCTTCAGACAGTCTGGGTTATTGACGATATTGAAACAATCAACCGTTTGACATCTCTGTTCAAAGAGGTTCAGGCACTTTATATTGCAGACGGTCATCACAGATGTGCCTCGGCAGTAAGAGTCGGTCAGATGAGAAGAGAGGAAAATCCCGACTATACGGGTGATGAAGAATTCAATTATTTTCTGGCCGTTGCCTTTCCTGATGATGAGCTTGAAATAATGGATTATAACCGTGTTGTTAAGGATTTGAACGGTTTATCCGCAGATGAATTTTTAAGCAGGGTTTTTGAAAAATTTGAAATAAAAAAAGAAGAGGCGCCTTATCATCCTATAGAAAAGCATACCTTCGGAATGTATCTTGATAAGGAATGGTATTCACTCAAAGCAAAAAAATCAATTATAAATGAAAATGATCCTGTAGCAAGGCTGGATGTTTCTATTCTGCAGGAAAATTTGCTTGATCCCATTCTTGGAATCAGAGATCCTAAAAATGACAGCAGAATTGATTTTATAGGCGGCATAAGGGGGCTTACAGAGCTTGAAAGACGTGCCAAAACAGATATGAAGCTGGCCTTTTCAATGTACCCCACAACAACGGATGATTTAATTGCAATTGCAGATGCGGGGCAGATTATGCCGCCAAAGTCAACTTGGTTTGAGCCTAAACTGCTTTCGGGTCTGTTTGTTCATCATTTATCCGATTAAATGTGAATAT
>CAJTMQ010000049.1:0-10460 GCA_910577215.1 uncultured Eubacterium sp.
ATAACTAAATAATAAATATTTTAATTATCTTATGAACTATTTATTAATAAATAATGGTCGATTTTATTGACACATATACATAAAATATGGTAGAATATATCGAATTGTGGAGAAGTATGTATTGCGTTGAACTGATAGTTCTACGCAATTTTTTATTATTTAAATATCTCGATAAAACAAAAAAGTGCACAGTCGAAACCGTGCACAAAAAACACACAACTCCGATTTTTCTGCGACAAAAAATCTAATACATATAGCAAAAAGCAAGTATGCAAAATGGAGCATGTATTTTTATCAAATTGAAATACACACTTACTTTTATAATATTAGATTTTTTGTCGCAAACATATTCTAACATAAGGAGTAAAAATATTCAATCTAAAAATCATCTCACACAAAGATTATTGCTTGAGATGATTTTTTCATTTTATTTTCTGTTGTTATAATCCTTATTGATACTGTCGCTCCAATCTGCATCAATCGGAAGACTTGCACGCATACAGCAGACTGTATCCGCCACTGTATCATATACAACGCTTGTGCCCTGACTGTCGGCGTGGTAGTTTACGGCTCTGTCCTCATTTATGCCGAAGTGTCTTGCAGTTTCAACGGCGTCAATATTCGCTCCGATAAAAAGAAATTCCCAACCGTAATTTTCTTTTTCATGTTCAATCATCGCTTTGACTCTGTCGCTTGTGTAGATGTGACTTGCATTTTCATAGCCGTCAGTCATAATCACAAACATAGTATGTTCAGGCACATCCTCAGGTCTTGCGTACTTATGAATGTTTGCAATGTGATGAATCGCACCGCCGATTGCATCAATAAGTGCCGTACACCCGCGGACATAGTAATCCTTGTCTGTCATAGGCTTGATATTTTCAAGTTCAACTCTGTCGTGAATAACCTCGCTGAAATTATCAAAAAGAACAGTTGAAACATAGCACTTGCCGTCCTGTTTTTTCTGCTTTTCAATCAGAGCGTTAAAACCGCCGATTGTGTCACTCTCCAATCCGCCCATTGACCCTGAGCGATCAAGAATAAATACCAATTCCGTAATGTTGTTGTTTGTCTTTTTCATAAAAAAACCTCCGTAAAATGAATTTGTGTTTAGGTCTTTTTCAACCTTACAAGTTCATTATACAGAGGTTTGTTCTTTATTTGGTCGCCTGCCGTGCGACTAATTTAATGACCCTAAAAGACTTTGGTCAAAGGCGAAGAGAGCTTCGTTGATTTCAAAAATATTGTAATTATTCTGCTTTATGAAATATTCAACAATAATATCAAACTTATTGCTGTGGGAGAGGGCGAAGCCTGCTTTCATCAGCATTTCATTTGTCTGAACGAGAGGCAATTCGAGTGCAATGCAAAAGGCAAGAACAGTCGATTTGCTCGGCTTATAATCAGAATTTGAACGGATTTTAGAGAATAAACGCTTATCTATATTTGCTTTTTTATAGCACTCACTGTCCTTCATTCCACGCTCGTCTATCAGCCTTAACAGCATTTCAGAAAAGCTTTCGTCAATCGTTTTGTCAATTATATGTTCAAGGCTGTCATCACTTTTGAAAAAACTTGTTATGGAATCAAAAGTATCTTCACTTTGCTCACATACAGGTTCAAGCACTGCACTTTCCTGCAAATCAT
The DNA here is from genome assembly GCA_910577215.1 of uncultured Eubacterium sp. Lineage (GTDB taxonomy): Bacteria > Bacillota > Clostridia > Oscillospirales > Acutalibacteraceae > Eubacterium_R. The sequence goes on from CAJTMQ010000049.1 coordinate 1,648, forward strand.
CATCAGGCAAAAACCTTGTCATCGGCAAAGGCATACTTTCATCAGAATTATTTAATCTTCTGCTGTCGTATGGTGAATGCTCGGCAACATAATTGTCATCTATGTACTGTGCAATATCAGTGAATAATTTACTGCTTGTCGCAAATGTATTTTTGTTATAGACAACGATATACACAAGCATATCGTTATGCATAAGAAATTCTGCAATCGTATCAACTGCAACCTTAAATGCTTCATTCATCGGATAGCCGTAAACGCCGCTTGAAATCAGCGGAAAAGCTACAGATTCGCAATTATTTTCTTTAGCAAGGGCAAGTGAATTTTTATAGCAGTTTTCGAGCAAATCTTTCTCGCCGTTCTTACCGCCTTTCCATTTTGGACCGACAGTATGGATAACATATTTGCAGGGCAGGTTATATCCCTTTGTAATTTTAGCCTGTCCGACTTTACAGCCGCCAAGCTTCATACATTCAAGCAGAAGTCCCCTGCCTGCGGTTTTATGTATTGCGCCATCAACACCTCCGCCGCCTAAAAGCGTGCTGTTTGCAGCATTGACGATTGCGTCACATTGAACTTTTGTTATATCGTTTCGTATAATTTGTAATGGCATAAGCATAACCTCACAATTAAATTACAAAAATATAATATACTGATTTTGCAACTTTGTCAAAATATAGTTTGAACCGACTCACAATAGCGAGTCGGTTCAGTTGCTTAGATTTCTTTTTTCAGTTCTTTTAATATTTTCATTTTATCATTTGTTGGGATTTTAAGATCATTTAGTTTTGAAATAATTGTTTCTGCTTGAATTTCAATGATGCTTTTTTGAAATTCTTTTTGCTTATCTTCGCTTGGTAAATGCACAATTATATTCAAAACATATTCTCCCCTATCAAGAAAATATATTTTAAGAACTGCTTGTCATATAACCTTTTGCTAATTATTTTTGCTGCCATAAGGCAACACTACTTATTTATTTTCCGTTTCACTCCTTTACCAAGACATACTTAAACCATGATACTCATCGTAATCATCATCATAATCTTCATTCGTGATCTTCTGACCCTGGACGATGAGCTTTTCAATTTCTTTCTTGCTGTGGTGTGGCATCCATTTGCGTTTTGAATTGTTCTGCATTTCCAAATCAAATAGATTGCCAATCAGATTGAATAAATCATCTGAGATAATTCCGGTTTGCGGTGTTTTGTACTCCTGATACTCTTCTGAAATGATACTGTCACAACCACCAAGTTCAAAATAGATTTCAAGATTTTCTTTGAGAAATCTTTCGTCAAATAATTTATTATCTCGGCATTTGTGTTTGTCATCCGTAGTGAAAGTGATATACTTTCTGTTCTCCTGCCAGTTGACTGTTACGCCTAATTGTTCAAGAAGATAGATAAATTCTTCCTTACTACTGCTGTGTTTCATCGCATAATCCAGCTTGCTTTTGAGCTTTCTTTTCCATTTCGGCATATTGTATCTTGTGGCTTTTGCCTCAGTAAGAGTCAATCCGTATTCCTGACAAATCTTGTTTGAATGCTCTTTTGCCTGTATCATTTCATCTCGACTTTGATGAAATTTTTTGCCATTTTCAAAATTAACTGAGTTGAAAACAATATGATTGTGAATATGATTTCTGTCTGTATGGGTTGCAATTACCATTTGATAATTACCAAAATATTCTGCAAATCTTAGTCCGATTTCGTGTGCTGTTTCAGGTGAAATGTTATCTTCAGGACTGAAAGATTGCACTACATGATAGTATTGTCTGCCATCTGTTTTACCAAATTGCTTTTTGACATTTATAAATTCTTCCATAGCAGTTTCAGGCATACAGTTGATACCGCTGATTAGCTTTTGCTCCGTCTTTTCTTCTTTCATAATATACGGAAAGATATTATTCATCGGACTGCCCGAGGTAACGAATTTAACGATTGCCAAACCTTCTGCACCTCCTTTTTTGTTTCGGTTAAGTCAATAGCATATACTCCGCTGTTGACTGCTTTTGTAATTTGATTGAGATTGTTACCAATGCGCCTTAGTTCAGTGGCAACATCTTTTACTCCATCAATTACAATAATTTCTTTATCCAAAGCACAGTCACGGAGGTACATACTTACAAGTCTGTATGATGACAGTGCCTTGGTTTCAATTAATTCTTTCTCTTCAGGAGTTACTCTGAAGGTTAATATTTCTGATCTGTTATTATCTTTGTTCAAATAGTTTCCTTTCTTTATTTGTTAAAGTTTCGTTTCTTTTGGCTTACCTTTTTATACAGCGACAGATACTTGTACTGTCGCTGAGAGGAGAAACATATGCAGTGATTGTTATATGTTTTTAACATATTTAATCACGGAATATGTTTGGACGATGGGTATGGGCTTAGCCCGATGCGTTTGTTTTTCGCCGTGGCGTAATACAAATGCGAAACCGGCAATAAACACTCTAAACCGATACACCTTTCATTTGATTTTTTACTTGTGTGCCGATATTTCGCTTTTAAAATTTAATTAGGGTACTTATCCTATTTTTCTTTCATCTGCCCAAATTTCGCCGACAGGGTCTCAAGGGACGAAAGGAACAGAAGTTTTGACACTGACACTTTCTTCGTCACTTGCGGCACTTAAGTCACTGACCGAAAAATAAGAAACTTCAACAAGTCTTTGACCATTACTTCTGTGGCTTACGAATCGAACACCATTATCTTCAAGATCATATCTGAATTTGTTCATCATTTGCTTTAATGATTTTGCAGATAATGAAGATCCTTTTATTGAATTAAAGCTATCAACTAAATCCGTGTTGCTGCCTTTGAAATACTTTTGTACTTTCATAAACTCAATGAAGTCGAGTATCTTATTAGGCATAGTTGGAATAGGATTTTCAAGACTGTCGTTTATCAAATCCCAAGTGCAGTTTTCTTTGTTGAATGATAATTGAAATTCTCGCTGTTCAATATCTCTGCCGGTGCAAAGCAAGTTTGCTTTATTTTCGTTTCGCTTGTCCTTGTCCAAAACGAATACAGCATCAACTGCACCGCTGATGCCTGTTGTGCCGGATAGCTTGTTCAACGGATCACTGTCACCTTGTTTTCTAAGATGATGAACAAGTAATATTGAAAGTCCTATTTCATCTGCATATCGTTTTAACTTTCCGATTTCATTGTAATCATTTGCATAAGATAACTCGGAACTTGAATTCCGTATCATCTGAAATGTATCAATGACAATCAGAGTTGTATCATTGTGAGTGATGATGAAATTCTGTATCTGCTGAATCAAACCTGTTTTGATACTTTCTGACTTCGTTGCAACATACAAATTATTAGGCACTTCATCAGTTATGCAATTCAGCCTGTCCTGAATTCTTGCAAGACTGTCTTCAAGACAGAGATAAAGTACTGTTCCTTTTTCAGTCGGCAGATTCCAGACATTTTCACCTTTAGCAATTCTTACGCACCAATCAAGCACCATCCATGACTTACCAATCTTAGGTGCACCGCCGAGAATGGAAACTCCTTGCGGTAACAAGGACTGAATACAAAATTTTGATTTGGGAAATTGCATATCCATAAGTGTTTCACCGTCTATTACTTCAAGCAATTTAACTTCTTTTTTCATAAGGCTTTCCTCCTTTCTATTGGATTTAAATATATCTTCTTGTTAAGAATTTCTATTTATGTTATCATTTTAGCAGGGGCAAAACCTCAAAACTATGCATAAGTGAAAATTGAATTTTTTGAGAAAGATTGATTATGGACAGAAGTATTTATTCAAGAACAGGGTTATATATTAAATTCAAAAACAAGAATATTATGGAGAGAGTTGCAGTTGATGATTTAGATATAACCAAATTAGAACCAATTGATTACAGAAATGAACTTATAGCACTTTATGACTATGAGTTGCCGAAGATAAGTGATAGTTATACTGTTGAGTCGGCATATGACTTTGTTGATGGAATTTTAAAAAACAATATTATTTTGGGGATATTGCTCAAAGCAGATATTGATAAATATCTTGTTCCCAGAAAACTGATTAAGGATATTACAACACCTGAAGAACTTAAAAGCAAATTAGAAACAGTAAGCGTTAGAATGAAGTTGTTGCCATATATGAAAGATCGAGTGTATAAGATTTTGATGTGTATGAGGCACAAAGATGTTCTTGCAGGTGTTTTGGAAATTAATATGCATGATACAGTTGAATACAAAGTTACCAAAACAAGAAGCGGTGAAGAAATTTTATTTTTTGATAATCCCCAATCTTATTACGAATATTTGATTTTTACTTTTTATTTAAGAGATGAAACAGTTTGCGAATGTGAAAATTGCAATAGATTATTTGTCCCAAAGACAAAAAAGAAAACTCTGTACTGCGACAGAGTTTTTAAGGATGGTAAGACCTGCAAACAGATTGGTCCTACTATGAAATATAAGACGCTCGCAGAGAATGATATAGTTCTAAAGACTTTTGAAAAAGAAAAGAATAAAATGTACAAGCGAATGGAAAGAACACAATCATTCGGCGAAACACCTAAGTCTGTTTCTTATGATGAATATATGCATTGGCTAAATAAAGCTATCTATGCTAAAAATTTATATCTAAATAACGAATTAACCAAAGATGTGGCACTTGAAATAATTCAAACTAATTAAATTTTTATATTGACTTGACATCCACTTCTTATATGTTATATTAGAACAAGAATAATAACATAAAGAGGTATGGTTATGGAAAAGGTATTTGCGATATATTCGAGGAAGTCGAGATTTACGGGCAAGGGTGAATCTGTTGAAAATCAGATTGAAATGTGCCGTGAATATTTGCGAATTCATTTTGGTGAGAAAGAGGCAGAAAAGGCAGTTATATACGAAGACGAAGGATTCAGCGGGAAAAATTTAGATAGACCGCAATTCAAGACTATGTTTGAAGATATTAAGAGTGGTAAAATATCTGCCGTACTTTGCTATCGCCTTGACCGTATCAGCCGTAATATCGGCGATTTCGCAAACCTGATTACCGAGCTTACCTCTATGGGCGTTGCATTTATTTCTATCAAGGAGCAATTTGACACCAACTCTCCTATGGGCAGAGCAATGATGTATATTGCATCTGTTTTTTCACAGCTTGAGCGTGAAACCATCGCTGAGCGTATTCGTGATAATCTGCACGAGCTTTCAAAAACAGGCAGATGGCTCGGCGGTGTCACACCTACCGGTTACAATTCTGTAGGCGAAACCTCAATGAACATAAATGGCAAAACAAAAAAAGCATTTCACCTTGCAGTTAAAGAAGATGAAATGCAGATTGTTAAGCTGATATTCAGTTTATTCCTCGAGCACAATTCGCTGACTGCTTGTGAAAGCTATCTGCTTGCACACAACTACAAAACAAAAAACGGCAGAGATTTTACACGCTTTTCAATTCGTGGCATTCTGACAAATCCTGTTTATATGATTTCTGACAGTGATGCGTTTGAATATTTCAAAAATTCAAATGTTGATTTATATTCTGACAAAGAGGAATTTGACAGCACACACGGAATGATGGTATATAACCGAACCCTTCAGGAGCAAGGCAAGGCTACGAAAATTAAGCCTATGGAGGAATGGATTGTATCTGTTGGTAAACACCAAGGCTTTATAAATGGCAAGGATTGGATTAAGGTTCAATCTATGCTTGACAGAAACAAATCAAAATCCTATCGCAAACCCAAGAGTCACACCGCTTTACTTTCGGGAATTCTCAAATGCGAATGCGGTGAATTCATGCGTCCGCATATGACTACACGAATGAACAAGGACGGCGAATACACCTATTACTATTCCTGCACTATGAAACTGAGGAGCAAGGGCAGTCGCTGTAACAACAAAAATATCAATGGTAATGAAATTGACAAAGAGGTTATTGCTGCTGTTAAGGCACTTGCAAATAATGGTGATGATTATTTTGAGTCACTGAAATCTGCATTATCTGAAAACAAAATCAAAACTGAAAACATTAGCAATGAGCAAGCAAGGCTTGAAGACGAAATTGGAAAAAAAGAAAAAGAAATCGAGGCACTTGTAAATAATCTTGCTACATCAAGCGGAACAGGTGCAGAAAAATACATACTTGATAAAATCAATACATTAAGTGATGAGGTTGAAAAAATCAAGGCTCAACAAAACACCCTTATTAAGGAAAGTGAAAATGAACTTAACTTAACCGAAAGCATTGACTTAATGAAAGATATGCTTAAATCATTTTCCGTTACAGTTGACAATATGACGATTGAACAGAAAAGGCAGACGATCCGCACCTTTGTAAAAGAGGTTATATGGAACGGAGAGGATGCACACATCGTATTCTTCGGCTCTGACTACGAATATCCGTTCAAAAAGGCTGAAATGCTTGCTGATGACGATATTTTGTATCCGCTTTGTGAGGATAGAAAATGAAATTTTAATGCATTTCAGAAACATCCGAAAAAATGCAACAGATGTTTACCTTGGTGATTCAATAGAAATAGACAAGGACGGAAATCCGCTTACTATTCAGGAAACCCTAAGCGACAACAGAGATCTTGCGGAAGATTTGGAAACGAAAATAAAATGGGAAAAGGTTTCAAAAATCATTGAGAATTTGGAGGATGAACGTGAAAAGGAAATACTGATTTTACGCTATGGTTTAGATAACAAAAAGCCTTTGACACAACGTGAAGTTGCACAAAGGCTAAAAATAAGCAGGAGCTATGTTTCAAGAATTGAAAAGAAAGTGCTTGAAGATATAAAAAAGAAATTCTGATATACAGAAAATTCATAAAAAAATTTCCACACACCCAACGGGAGGTTTTCTATACAAAAGTAGGGGGACGGATAACATCCGCCCCCTACTTTTATTTCAATTTTCTTTTAAGTTCTTCGTTTTCTTCTTCAAGAGCCTGAAGCACGGCAATATTCTGATTCAATTCCCTGTTAGCCTCTTTAAGCTGAAAATCGAGGTTGGAATTTATGATTTCAAGGCGCTGGCACTCGAAGTTAACCTCCTCAAGTGCTGCCATAAGTCTTGAAACCCGCTCTTTTAATGATTCAATTCTTTCTTCATAATCATTCATTATTTTTCCTCAAAATATTGCTTAAACTCAAAGAGACCGCACTGAGTGCAGCCTCTTTGAAGATTATCTGTCTATATCAGTATCTATTTCAAAGTAGCGTGAACCAAACCAATTCACCTTAGCGGTATATGATTCTTCAAGCTGCTCAGCCTTTGTTTTTGATTCTTCAGATGCAAGCATATTTTCAGCATTAACTCTCCATACAGGAGTTTCTGTTGCACCGTCAAAATACATAATATGGTAACCATACTGTGACCTTACAATACCTGTATTGCCCGCAGCACGATCATCTGCAAAGCACCAGTTATTGAATGGCAGAACCATCTGACCGGGATAAACCTTCTCATAGAGCCCGCCATTGCTGCTTGAGCCTGTATCTGCTGAATTAGCTTCTGCAAGTGAAGCGAAACTTTCCGCTGATTTATCACCCTTGTTGAATTCATCAAGAAGATTATTGGCTTTCTCTAATGCAGCTGTCCACTGAGCATCTGTGGCACTTGCAGCTTCAGATGTTTCTTCAACCGGACTGATAAGAATATGACGAACATTAACTGTGTTAATATCGGACAATTCTGCAGGTGTAAGAACATAAACAACAGTTGTTGAGAACTGGTTTAAATCACCTGTTTTTCTGTCCACATCGAAGAGCCAGTCAAGACCCGAATATGTTTTCTCATCTGCGTTTGCATCATCTGCAGCAGCAATTCCATAATTCATATTTTTAAGAGATGCTTTTGTTGCATATAACATTGTAGATGCGGTTTCATCTGCATAATAGCTCTTATCGGAACTGCCGCTTGAATACTTGACAGCAAGTTCCGTAAAGTTTGAACCATCAGCCTTTAATTCATTTTTGAAGGCAGCAGCATTTTCCTCACTGTCAGCCTCAAATACTCTGATATTAACCGACTGGAAGTCTGCAATATTTTCATCCTTATAAGCTGCATATTCTTCCTCTGTATGCTCAACTGTTGCGGTTTCATTTGAAATTGAGGACTGATAGTTCTCAGCAATATATGAACGAACTGCTTCACGGCGGAATACATTTTCTGTTACGCCCTTACCGAATATCTGAACAAAGTAGCCTGAAAGTGTATAGCCGTAGCTTTCTGCGGCATCTTTGTATTCCTCTATAGTACTTTCAAGCTGAGAAGCCTGTGTTGTAGTGATAGCAGGCTCAACACCGTCATTTGCTTTTACAGCTTCATTATAGAAGGTGTATGTTTCCTCAATAGAATCAAGAGCTTCCTGCTTAACATATTCAAGCCATGTGATCGTTTCGCCGTCATCATCAGTTGTTGTCTGCTTTGAAAAAGGCTTATCAAAATCAACATCAATACTGCTGCTGTCGCCTAAAAGAGCAAGAATGCTGCTTAAATCATAACTGTCACTATCAGCATTGTTAAGGGCTTCCTGGCGTTGCTTCAAATTGTTGTAGGTCAAAGCAAAATAGTAGTTATAGGTTGAAACAGGAACATTTATTTTATCGCCCTCTTCAGACTTAACCGTTACACCCGTTAAATATGTTGTCCACTGCAGGGTTGAATGGATAAATCCCTTGCGAACCGTACCTGTGGCAACATAAGCTACAAGAAGTCCCACTACGATAACTGCTGCAATAACAGATTTGATAATTCTAATTTTATTTGCAGAAAGACCTTTTGATTTTTTCTTGGACTTTGCTGCCTTTGCTTTTTTTGTTTTTCCTTCGC
>CAJTMQ010000049.1:10487-12501 GCA_910577215.1 uncultured Eubacterium sp.
CCGCCGGCAAATAAATCATTGTTTAAATCTTTTTTAGCCATGGTTTTTTCTTCCTTATATTTATACTAAAAATTCAGTTATGAAAACATTTTACACTAAAATGAATAACATTACAAGAATAATTTTAATATTTTACTTTGCGGCCTGCGTTGTAGTCACCGTTGTCGGCTCAGCCACAGTGGTTTTCTTCAGTGCACTGTGCTTTTTAACCTCATAGGTTGCAAGAAATTCATCTTCCTTTGCATTATTTGCATCTGACATTGCATTGTAAAGATACTTAGGACCATCATATACAAAATACATAATATGGTAACCGAACTGTGATTTCACGATTTCAACATCACCGTATTTTCTTGCATCATCAGTTGCCCAGCTTTCAAATTCAGGAACCATATAACCAAGTGCCACCTGACTGTATCCGCCGCCGTAATAACCGCTTGAACCAGAAGATGTTGATTCGGTATCCTCACTGTATTTCTCGGCAAGAAGAGCAAATGAAACCTCTGTTTTATCACCGCTGTTGTATTCATCAAGAATTTTATTGGCTTCATCAAGTGCTGCGTTCCATTCTTCTTCGGTATATTCCTTAGTTTCCGAAGCATTTGTGCCTTCATCATCACTTTTTTCACCGGGAACAACAAGAATATGACGTACTGAATAATACTCTGTTTCATCCAATTTGGGCTCTTCCGATTTCAGGAAAATTAAAACGCTGCTGTATTCTTCATTAAGAAGACAAGTTGTGCTGCCTACGGAAGTATCCGGTGAGAAAAACCAATCCGATATACCGCTTCCGAAATTATTGCTCAATTCCGTTGCTGTGCTTGTTGCTGAAACAGAATCCTGAAGTGCTTTTACCGCAGATTCGGTATCGGAAAAGTATCCGTACGAAATAACCTGCTCTATAAGTGAAGAACAGATTTCGGGCACAAGATTTTTCATATCATCAATAGTTGAAATTCTGTCACAATAGGTCTGAGCCTTTGCTTTAACGGCGTCAACAGTGCTTGTTTGAGGATCCTCAAGATTATACTGCATTTCTATATAGCCATATGATATAGAAGTGTAGTTGTCCTTATTTTCCTCAAATGTCTTATTTATTTCCTCTTCATTTGCAGAAAGATTAATTTTCTGCTGATAGAAATAATTCTCTGCGATATAGCTCTGCTCATAAATCTTTTTAACAGTTTCAAGGCCGCAGTAATCACCGTAATTCGTTTCAAGATATTTATCAACACTTACCCCGGCATCCGATGCGGAACTTTTAATGGTTTCAATTTCCGATTCTATATTTGATTTCTGATCATCGGTAAGGGTTAAGCCTGCTTCAAGTGCCGTTTCATAATAGGCAACAATATACTGAATCTGTTCGATTGTATCCCTTTCAAACACATCCAGCCACGAAATCTCGTTTCCGTCCTTATCAACTGTTTTCTGTTCTGCATAATCCTTAGTTGAATCCAGATTAAAAGAGCCATTAGAGGCATATTCAAGATAATTAGCTACTATTCTTGAATAGTAGAAATTATACATACCGACTGAAACCTTTGTTTTACCAACAGTAAGTGCAACATTTCCCGGGGTCATTGTTTCACTTGTGTTCGGCAGTGCAAAAAGCTTTATTCCGAAGAACACAATTAAAGCCGCAAGAATAACTGATACAATTGAAAGACTTACAACTTTAAGCTTTCTTTTATTAATCACTATATGTTCCTTGTCTGCTTCTCTGTTTTTATCCTTTGCCTTTTTCTTCGGATGTACAGGGGCTTGTGCCACGTCAATTTCATAATCGTTTCCTATGGCAAGGTTGTCTTCTAAAGTCGGAGCCGAAGCATCAAACTGCCAGTTATCATTTTTTTCATACTTAACAGCCTGATTTTTCTGTTCTGCTTGTGCATTTTCATCCGAATTAAGTTTGTTTTCTTTATCGTTCATAACAAAACTCCTATCAATTAAAATTATATACTTTGTAATTATACAATAACCGTAACTCTTTTTCAACTAAAATTAATGT
>CAJTMQ010000050.1 GCA_910577215.1 uncultured Eubacterium sp.
GCAGAGATTAATTCTCTGCGGGATTTTTATCCGTTCCAGCGATAAAGCATACAAGGTCTGCCGCCTGTTTCGTAGTTCATATTACCAATAATTTGTCCTTTTTCAAGCAGATAATTCATATATCTGCGTACAGTAACTCGTGACAGTCCTATCTCGTCCGCAATTTCTTCTCCTGTAAGCTCAACAGATGGATTGTTTTCCAGAAAATCGCAGATAGTTTCAAGTGTCTGATTCTGTATTCCTTTAGGCAGTTCGTCATTTGTTTTAGGATACGCTCCTCCGATTAAGGCATCAAGACTCTGCTGATTAAAGGTAGCCAAGTCATGAAATGCATCCTGCCTGCTCAGAAATGTTTTTAAAGCCTGCTGAAAGCGGTTGTTGGAGAATGGTTTTACAAGATAATCAATAATTCCGAGTCTTAACGCTTCTTCTATTGTTTCGCTGTCATTGGCAGCAGTTACCATAATAACAGAAACGGGAATTCCTTTTTCTCTGATTTGTCTTAGCAATGTTAAACCGTCTGTATGGGGCATATACTGATCCAGAATAATCAGGTGCACAACATTTTTTTGCAGATATTCCATTGCAGATAAACCGTTATTGCAGACTGAGCAAACGTGAAAATGTGGGTTTTGATTAACATATTGCTTGTTAATCATTGAAACCATAGGGTCATCTTCAACAATCAAAACTTCATACATGATTGCTTCCTCCTTCGTCTGTTAAGGTTACCGTGAATGATGTGCCTGTGCCTAATTCCGAATCAACGGAAATTGTGCCGTTGTATTTTTGAATTAAATTGTTCACAATATGCAGTCCGAAGCCGTGGTTTTCTCCTTTAGTGGAAAAACCATTTTCAAATATTGCGTTTTTATTTTCAGGAGCAATACCCGTTCCGGTATCATCCACGCTGATAAGCAATGCGTGCGGCTTTGTATAAATGCCAACAGATAATTCTTTTGGCTGCTCAGCCTTTTCATTTATGGAATCCATTGCATTATCAAGCAGATTTCCGATTATGGTTACCAAATCACCTGATGGAAGGGAAATCTCACTTCTTGATAATCTGCTTGAGCTTTTAAGCGTAAATTGTATATTGAGCTCTGCTGCACGTGAATATTTTCCGATAAGCAGTGCGGCAACAGACGGATCTTCAATACTTTTCATAATTTTATGAATTACCTTTTGCTGAATAGCGGTAATGTTCATAATATATTCGCTTGCTTCTGCGGTGTTTCCAATCTGAATTAAACCGAGAATGACGTGGAGCTTGTTGATGAAATCGTGATTGTTGGCACGCATGGATTCAACCATATATTTTACGCCCGATAAATCCTCCATAATTTTAGTGTATTCCGTTCTGTCACGCAGAATACACAATGCACCGACTATTTGCTCGTGCTCCATAACAGGAATCTGGTCGGCAAGAATATCATTGCCTTTTGATGAGTTAATGGATACGCCAAAGTATTTTTCACCCAAAGTCAGGGTTTGTTTTAAAGCCAGTTCAGGGCATATTCTGCTGATTTTATTGTTTTCCGATTGATTATCTTCAACATAAAGCATTTTTCGTGCAGCTTTATTTATATAGATGATTTTTTCATCCGTTCCAACCGCAATAATTCCTTCTTCAAGGGATTCCAATATGTTATCTCTTGTACTGAACATTGCACTGAAAGTACTTGGCTCATAACCGAATAACATTTTTTTGATTTTTGTTGAAAGATATTTTGAAAAAATGACTGCACAGATGATAACCGTAACAGCACAGATTAGGTGAATCGTAATTGCATTTATAACAACACGGTTAATATTTTGCTTGAGCATAACTGCAAGCACAAAGCCGGAATAATTGCCGTCACTGTCATAGATTGCGGCATAGGCACGTCGTTGTGAGCCTGAAGGACCAATGTCGCTTGTTACATATATAAGTTTGCTTTCGTTTTGAAAGTCGGGGAGTGTGCCGTCATAAACAGTGCCGATTAACTCGGAATTTGTATGGTATTTTCTTACCTGATCGCTTCCGACGACAGATATAACATCTATGTTTGATAAAGAGCTTTTAAGTGTATCCAAATATGGCTTTACAATAGATGCGGAATTTTCGCTGTTATCTGCTGCAAGCTCTTCCTGCACAATTTGTGACTGTGAAATAGTGTATGCTATATTCTGCAGGTTTTCATCAAGATAATTGCTTTCTGATTTTATATTCAGAAATATGCTTATCACAGTAATTAAAATTGTCATAATCGAAACAAGAATAATCAGCGTTATCAGAATTTCCTGTTGGATTTTTTTTATGGGGCGTACTTTTTTTCTTTTCATTGCAATCTCCTCAATAATGATTTTTCATTATAGCATAGTTTTATTTTTTTGAAAATAAATAACAGATTTTAAAGGGCTTTTGTAAGTAAAAAAAATCATATTTTATTCTAATTGTATTCGTTACTTACAGATGGATAGACTTTTTGCCAATTGGAAATATAATGACATTGCTGAGGAAAACAGCAGGATATGTTTTCAAAAGGAGAGTATTTTATGAACGCATTTATAGGTATTATGGAAACAATGATGTTGATTTTATTCGGAATTTCATGGCCGCTTAACATCGTGAAGGCCTGGAGGGCAAGAACGGCACAGGGAATGAGTTTGTTGTTTTATTCATTCATATGGCTTGGTTATGTTTTTGCTTTGGTAGGAAAATTTGCATTGATTCACAGCAATGCACCGCAGCCATGGTATGAGAGTGTGCATTGGTATGTTATGTTTTGCTATATACTGAATATTTTAATGGTTTCAATCGGTATTTTGATTTATTTCCGCAATAAATATTTTGATAAAAAAATCAACACAACAAATGCTGTGATGGCTGTATGTGAGGAGAGATAATTATGAATATATATGAAAGAGAAGTTGAAAATTTCCGCAAGTTGAACAGAATAGCCAAAAAGAACAGTGTTGTATTGCTTGGTTCAACATTTGCAAAGGATATTCCTGTAAGCGAGCTGGTCCAGACCTTTGATATTGATTGCAATGTTTATAACCGAAGCTTAACGGATCTTTCGGTTTTTGACGCAGAAAAGCTGCTTGATGACTGTGTGATAAGCCTGTCGCCTAAGAAAATACTTTTACAGCTTGGCGAAACAGATTTGGAACGTGGCTATCGCACAATTCCTGAAATTCTGGAAGCCTATGAGAAGATAGTTGCAAAACTGAAAAATGCAAATAAGCATTGTGAAATTATAATCGTATCTGTTTGCGAGAAGAATTCAGAGGTTTATCCTGAAGCTTTGAATGTTAAGCTTGAAGAGCTTGCAAAGAAACATAAATGTCAGTATGCTGATATAAGTCCTGCATTCTCAAATGATTCGCCAAGTGTAAAGGCATTCAGCCTGCTGAAATATTTTATGCTTGACAGACTTTCGTTTTATGATGCAATGAATCTGCTTAATGTATAAGTGATTTTTCTTAATATGCTGATTACTTTGACGGTGATAAAATTGTGTGCTATAATTTTATCACCGTTAAATTTATTTGAGGGGGAAACAAAATGAATGTTATCATTCACGATTTGAATAATGAGCAGTTTGAGTTGCTTTTTCCTGAATTAAATAATAATTCACACATTATCTTTGACAACGGCACAATTAAAAGCTGTATCGGCTGCTTTGGCTGCTGGATTAAGACTCCGGGCAAGTGTGTAATAAAAGATGGTTATGATAATATCGGTGAATTATTTTCCAAGGCAGATAAAGTGATTGTTATAAGCAAATGTTTTTACGGCGGTTTCAGTCCATTTGTTAAAAATGTGCTTGACAGGAGTATAGCCTATATGCTTCCTTTTTTCAGAACTGTTAATAAAGAAACGCATCATAAACAGCGATATGATAAATCGTTTAAATACTGTGTTCATTTTTACGGAGAGAATATTACTGAACCGGAAAAAGAAACCGCGTGCAGTTTAGTCAAGGCAAACAGTATAAATTTCTGTTCAGAATATGTAGTTTCGTTTTCATCTTCGGTAAATGAGCTTGTCGGGGAGGTTGATTTGATATGAAAATAACTGTTATAATCGGCAGCCCCAAGATTAAAGAAAGTAATTCTGAGATAATTGTGAATACGCTTATTCCGCTGATTGCTGATAATGATGTTGAAATAATCAATATAAAAAGAAACAGCTTATTGAAAGAGCACCTTTGCAGAATAGAAAGCAGTGATACATTGATTTTTGCTTTTCCGCTGTATGTGGACGGTATTCCGTCACATCTGCTGAGAGTCCTTGCTGCGATAGAAAACAGGGGATTTTCAAGTAAGGATATTATGGTTTATTCAATTGTTAATAACGGCTTTTTTGAGGGCATTCAGAACAATATTGCCATAACACAGATGAAAAACTGGTGTACTGCTGTTAATCTTAATTGGGGGCAGGGTGTAGGTATCGGTGCAGGAGAAATGCAGCCGTCTATTAAGAATGTTCCTTTAGGTCATGGACCGAATAAAAGCATAGGAAATGCACTGCAATGTTTGGCAGATAATATCAATAACAGAAAATCAGGTGATGATATACTGGTTTCTCCCGATTTTCCAAGATTTTTATGGAAAAAATTTGCAGATATCTTCTGGCATAAGCAGGCTAAAGAAAATCATCTTAAAAGAAAAGATTTATATAAGAAGCTGTAAAATATGCTTAGCTGTTCATTTTCAATTCATAATATGGGTATATTATAATAATCGGTGGTTATTTTGAAAAAATCAATTCAGGCAGCTTTGTGCGGACTTGCAGCGGCACTTTGTGTTACTTTTATGTTTTTAGGCGGAATATTTTATATATTCGCATATACTGTGCCGATTCTTCTGGGGCTTGTTACGGTTATGATTAAAAAAACATTCGGCAACGCCTCTGCTGTGTCTGTTTATATAGCAGTATCCATTTTGTCTTTAATGCTTGTGCCCGAGAAAGAAACAGTTATGATGTATGTTCTTTTCTTCGGGTATTATCCCATTATCAAATCTTATTTGGACAGGGTTAAACCTAAAATAATTTCACTGTTTTTTAAGTTAATAACCTTTAATACCGCTGTTGCAATAATTGAGCTTATCTGCGTGTATGTTTTCGGAATACCATTTTTTGAGGATGGTGATTTTTCCAAAGCCATGCTGATTATTTTTGCAGCAGCTATGAATACAATCTTCATCATATATGAGTATTTGCTTAAATACTTCGTTTTACTTTATGAAAGAAAAGTAGAAAAAAGGTTGAAAAATATTTTAAGATAATATAAAACATCGGCAGACAAAATATCTGCCGATGTTTTTATCTGTAAATTCTTTCAATTCTTGGATTAACCATAAGGGGAGAGAGGTCCGCACTTGCAATATCACCGCATTTTATATCAGTGCCTGTTATATCTACTGCCGTATGAGAAAGACCGATTTCGCCGATTACAGGGTACATTCTGCCATTAATTTTAACATATGTCTGCTTTTTCTGAAGAAACTGCTTGAAAACAGAAAGCACATAATGCAAATCAATTGCTTCCTTTTCTTTTGCAAGGCCAAAGCCGTCATAGTGTCCGATAGGAACAATCGCAATTTTTGTTTCACGCTTTGTTTTAAAAGTTCCGTTATAGCCTACGGCATATCCTGCAGGAACTGTTTTAACATCAATAACCTCAGCTTCAAGGCTACCGAGTCTGTTAAGCATAGTTTTATTTCTTGTAATAACTCTTCCTGTAAATGCCGAGCCGAGCCTTACACTGTTCAGACAAACATCCTCAACATTTAAAAGAGCGGGGGAGTTTGCACAGTGAAGAGTGCCTGTATTACAGCCTGTCTTTTCAATCTGGCTCATTGTATCCTTAAATAATTCAAGCTGTGCTTTTGTAAGAGGGGCATTTGTAAATGCACTTGAAAAATGTGTGTATGCACCGATAAATTCAAGGCTTTCAGCCTTATAGCAGTTGGCAGCCTTGCTTACCTCGCTTGGCATAAAGCCGTATCTGCCCATACCCGTATCAATTTTAAGATGACATTTTGTTTTAACACCAAGCTTTTCAGATACGCTGTTCATAACTTCGCACGCCTGTGATGAGCCGATGGTTGCAATGCAGCCGTTTTCGGCAATTACCCTTGCTTCCTCTTCAATACAGGTGGAACGCATAACAAGTATATCTTCGTCGTCAAGAATTTCTTTCAGAATCGGAATATCCGTAACCTCGGTTACGGCAAAGGTTTTAATACCGCATTCCTTTAAAACAGATGTAAATTCTTTAATTCCGAAGCCGTAGCCGTTGCCCTTGACAACACCTATAATCGGTACACCTGCTTTTTGCTTTAACATTTCAATGTTTTCAATTAGTTTCGTTTTATCAATTATATATCTGCTCATTTTATCTACTCATTATTTTCATTGCAAGATTGTAAAGATTATAAACAGGCTTATTGATAACATAATCAAATTCACCTACAAATTCCTTCATATAGCCGCCGAAGCCGTGCTTAAAGCGCCATAAACCGTAGTGAGGGTTATCAGGATTCTGGCAGTCACCGCTGATGCCGCCGAAGTCATAAACTTCACAGCCGCATTCCATACCCCACTGCATCATAGCCCATTGAAGAGCATAGTTCGGGTAAACATTTCTGTATGAATTTGATGAAGCACCGTATTGATATTTCATTACGTTTTTGCCCCATTTTATAGCAATTGTGCCTGCAATAGCCTGTCCGTTATAATATGCCATATAAAGCCTTGCATCTTCACCCATACAGTTCAGTATCTGCTCAAAATATTCCTTGGGTCTTGTTGAAAAACCGTCACGTTCACCTGTTTCGTGCATAATGCTTACAAAGTCATCAAGTGCTTCAGTGCCCATAATTTTTACTTCCACACCTTTTTTCGGTGCCTTGCGTATTCTTGTTCTGTAATCAGACTTAAAGGTAAGCATAAGCTCTTCTTCTGTCATATTATTATAATCAAAGCAGTAAACAAAACGCGGCTGTACATTTTCAAAATCCATACAGCCGGGGTTGAGTTCCTTAAAGCCTTTACGTATTAAATGCTTTTTGTATTCCGTGTTCTGAATAACGATTTCAGGGTCAATTTTAATACAGTATGCCTTGTATTCCTTGGAAAGCTCACGTAAGCCGTCAAACAGCTTGTCAAAGGTGTCAAAATCATTTTCGTCTGCAACAAAGCCTCGGCATACATAAAAAAGAGAATACTTTATTACAGGCACAAATCTTATTAAAACAGCAGCAGATCCTATTATTTTACCGCTGTCATCATCCTTAAGCATAATTGCTTCCCATTTCCATGCAGATTTAACCTTAGCCCATTTTGATGAATGCTGAAAAAGCCCCTTTGGATGATTTTTTATAAATTCTTCATATTCAGAAAGATTTTCGTTGTTAACTCTAACTATCAAAACTAAACCTCCAATCAATACTTTTTATAGTATACCATAATTTGTACCGATTTGTCCATAATTTAGATATATTAAGTATTAACAGTACTGTTTTCGTGAATGTTTGTTGACTTTTATTTTAATATACATTATTATTAATATAAATTAAAGGAAGGTAAATTTATGGAAAAACAGTATTGGGAAGATCCTTTGGTATTTAAAATTAATAAAGAAGACGGTCACGCAATAGCTATGCCGTATGATGATGTTGATTCTGCTTTGTCAGGTGATGAAAGCAGTTATAAGCAGTCATTGAACGGTATGTGGAAATTTTATTGGCAAAGAGGAACGAAAAGGCAGCCGAAAAATTTTGAACGCTTAGGCTTTAATGATTCTGAATGGGATGAAATTAAGGTTCCGTCAGTTTGGCAGACTCAGGGTTATTCCGTTCCGTATTATTATGCGAGCACTTTTCCGAGAGCTATAAGCAGAAGCAGGCACAGAATTCCGCATATTAATCATAAAATGCAGGAAATTGGTTTTTACCGCCGCTCCTTCAATGTAAGTGATGCGTGGGCCGGAAGAGAGGTTTTTGTTCATTTTGGTGCTGCAAAGGCTGCACTTGAGGTTTATATTAACGGCAGCTTTGTTGGTTACAGCCAAGGGTCTATGACTCCGCACGAATTTAATATAACAAAGTTTTTAAGGTATGGAGAAGAAAATCTTATTACGGCTAAGGTTTACAGATATTCAGACGGTACTTATCTTGAAGATCAGGATATGTGGTGGCTCTGCGGTATTTACAGGGATGTTTACCTGTATGCCGAAAGCCCTGTATGTATCAGAGATTTTTATTTCAGAACAACCTTTGATAATTTTTATAATGATGCAACTGCTTCCCTTGATGTTGTGCTTAAAAACTATTGGGCTATCAAGGGCACGGCAGTTCTTGAAGCTAAGCTCATATCCGAAAGCGGCGAGGAAATACCTCTCGGTGAGATGTCTGCTGATTTGGATTTCAGTAAAAAAACACTGAAATTCAGAGCAAACGTTTCAAATCCGCTTAAATGGTCTGCTGAAAGTCCTCATCTGTATAAGCTTGTCATCATTCTTAAAACCGATGACAGAATCTGTGCAGTTAAAACATATGATGTTGGCTTTAAGCAGGTTGAAATCAAAGGTGAAAAGATTTATTTTAACGGTATGCCGCTTATGATAAGGGGTGTTAACCGCCATGATTTTGACCCGGATAACGGTTGGGCTGTTCCTAAGGAAAGGTACACTCAGGATCTTGATATTATGAAGCAGAACAATATCAATTCAATCCGAACATCTCATTATCCTAATGACCCGTATTTCTATGAAATGTGCAATAAATACGGCTTTTATGTTATGGATGAATGTGAGGTTGAAACGCACGGTGTAAGGCGTAAGGGTGTTCCCGGAAGCAATCCTCTGTGGACAGGAGCGGTTGTGGACAGAATGGAGCGTATGGTTCTTCGTGACAGAAATAACCCTTGCATATTTATGTGGAGTCTCGGCAATGAGGCAGGTGACGGTGATAACTTTGCTAAGATGAAGGAAGCTGCACTTGCTCTTGATGATACGCGACAGTTCCATTATGAAGGTGATTTTGATTTAACAAAAAGTGATGTTATTTCACGTATGTATCCAACAGCCGATATAATGGAAAAGCTTGGAAAAAAAGAGCCGATTACAATTTCTTTTTATGATAATATTGCAAATCAGCTTGCTGCAGACAGTAAGCCTATCTCTGCAGAAATGTATGAGGGTAAGCCGGTTGTACTTTGCGAATATGCTCATTCAATGGAAAATTCTCTCGGAAATTTCAAGGAATATATGGATGACTTTGAGAAGTATGACAATATGTGCGGTGGATTTATATGGGATTTTGTTGATCAGACAATTCATAGAGTTAACGAAAATGGGCAGGATGAATGGCTCTACGGTGATGATTTTGCAAAGCAGGAGCCGAGAAAGCTTATAAGTTTTCCGAATACAACTGCTATGGCAGGCTCAAATACATATTTCTGTGCAAACGGCATTATCGGTGCAGACAGAACAGTTCATCCGCAGATTCACGAGGTTAAAAAGGTTTATGCTGAAATTAAAACAGAAATGTTTGATATTCAGCAGGGAACATACAAGGTTAAAAATAAATTCCTGTTTACAGATGTTTCATCGTATGTATGCAGATGGGTTGTTACGGCAAACGGCGAAGAAATTTCTTCAGGCGAGCTTGATGAATTTGCGTGCGAGCCGCTTTCCGAAACCTTTATTACAATTCCTTATAATTACACAACACTTCCTTTTGATAAGGAAATTGTACTTACCATTTCCTTCTATACCAAGCAAGCTGCCTTGGGTCTTGATAAGGATTACGAAATTGCGTGGGATCAGTTTGTTCTCAATGCTCTTCCTCAGCCTGAAGCTCCTGTAAGCAACGGCAATCTGGATTTCTCAGTAAAAGGAAAAACAGTTGAAATTAACGGGGATGCATTTTTTGTTTGCATTGAAAACGGAAGAATAACAAACTATTCAATCGGCGGAAGAGAAAGGCTGAGAGCTCCGCTTGAGCCATATTATTTCAGAGCATTAACTGATAATGATATTGATTTTCTTAATTTTACGCCATTCCTTATTCCATTCCATCCTTATTATAAGTGGAAAAGAGCAAGCAAGCGTGCAAAGGCAATTAAAACAGTTGCAAAAGCAGGCGAGGATAATTGTGTTGAGGTACATATTGCGTGGAGCACACCGGGGCTTAAAAATTCGGTTTCTACATATAAGATTTATCCTGACAGAAGAATTTATGTTTACCACAGTGCAATACCAAAGGCAAATATGATTAAGTTCGGTGCACAAATGGTGCTTAACGGTACTATGGAGTATGTTAAGTGGTATGGCAGAGGTCCTTATCCAACTTATTGTGACAGAAAAACAGGTGCTAAAATCGGTAATTACGAATTAACTGTTACCGAGCTTGAGCATCGCTATATGCGTCCGCAGGAAAGCTCTAACAGAGCTGACGTTCGCTATTTCACAATAGCTGATGATGAGGGTATGGGCTTCAGAATATCATCGTATTTTGATAATCCCATCAACTTCAGTGCATATCATTACACAACCGAAGGGCTTGACAAGGCTAAGCATGTTCACCAGATACCGTATAACAGTAAAGTCACAACCGTAAATATAGACCATATGCTTTGCGGTGTAGGCGGTGATTTACCGGGGCAGGCTTTTGTTCGTGAGCCGTATATAATGAAAAAGGGCGAAAAACAGAGCTACAGCTTTGTTATTGAGCCGATTAAAGCAGGAGACTGAATGTAATGAAAAGAGTGTTTGCGCATATTGGTTTTTCTTTTGCAATTACTCTTATTGTACTTAATTTATTTTCAATAAAAGCGGCACTTGTAATTCTGGCGATTACAGGTGCCGCTTTTGCTGTTTCATTTGCACTGAAGAAAACAAGGCAAGTGATTTCCGCTGCCTTGTGTATGTTTTCTGCATTTCTTGCTTGTGCCGTATTCATTACAACATATTACGGTACCTTTCTTCCTTGCGAAAAACTGAATGAAACAACTGCATATTCCGAATTCTATATCGTTGATTTAGAACAGGAAACAAGCAGCGGATACAGCTATACTGTTAAAACTGTTTCTGTTGATAAAGAGGGTGCTCCTCAGAATATCAGGCTGCATGTGAAATCAAAAACAAGAATTAATGCAGATTATTATCAATTAATTAAAGGTGAATTGAAATTCAGGCTTGTTGCTGAAAACGGTTTTAATTCATATGGTGCGTTCGGTGAGAAGGTTTTTCTGACATCAAACCTTAATTCTTACAGCACTATTGATAAAACAATAAAAAGTCCTAATAAGTATATTCTTGAAATCAGGCAAAGTATTAAGGGATTGGTTGAAGATGCTATTGGAGGGGACAGCGGCTCAATTGTTCTTGCACTTCTTACAGGTGATAAAACGGATGTAAGCAGCAGTGTTAAAAGTAATTTCAGGGATAGCGGTGCTTCTCATATTATGGCTGTTTCAGGCTTGCATCTTGCAGTCCTTTCAGGCAGTGTATATTGGTTTTTAAAGAAAACTCGTACACCGAAGATTCCGAGAATATTTATATCTCTTGCAGCAGTTTTGTTTTATATGGCACTTTCGGGTTTTTCCAAATCCATTACCCGTGCAGGAATAATGATGATTATTCTTCTTGCGGCAAAATTATTCAATGAAAAAAGCGATTCTTTAAATTCTTTGGGTATTGCCGTATTTATCATTTGCTTTAATCCTTATGCGGTAACGGATGCAGGTGCTTTGTTAACGGTTACTGCAGTTCTCGGTTTGGCTGTAATCAATCCACAGATAAGGAAGTTATATCAGCCGAAAACTAAAATTTTTAGATATATTTATGAGGTTTTAACGGTTTCGGTGTCTGTTTTTATAACAACACTTCCTGTTCTTTATTTAACCTTTGGATATGTAAGCCTTTTGGGTATCTTTCTTAATATAGTTATGATACCTGTTGCACAGTTTACTTTAATTGTTGCATTTCTGATGGTTATATTTCAATGGTTTACTCCTTTTCTGCGGGTTTTTGCTTTTTGGGCAAAGCTTGGTGCATCGGCAATGCTGTTTATAACGGAGCATTGTGCTAAACTTCCCTTTTCAGTTAAAGATATAAGCAATCCTGTTTTCGGTATAGTAATTGCCTCGGTTTTTATTCTTTTCGGTATTGCTTTTATATTTTCTGGAAAGAAACTGTTGAAACAATGCACGGCTTTAAGCGTTGCAATAGCAATTGTTATTCTTGCAGTATCATATGCTTTAAACTTTAATTGTGTTTACATAAGAGTAAGATTGCGTTTTATTAGGAAAACACACTGTCAAAAGGATTTTATGCTTTGGCGGGGGTCAGCCCGCCTCGGCGGTGTCAGTGGTGTTGATTTC
>CAJTMQ010000051.1 GCA_910577215.1 uncultured Eubacterium sp.
TGGTGTATATGATGCAACTCAGTTTCGTGAATGCTCATATCAGCACCGTGCCTTTGATGATGATGCAACAGTAAATGCTTTTTACCATAATGAATTCAGGAAAGGGCTTTCATTTACATATAGCGAGGACTGCTTATATCTGAATATCTATGCACCGAAAAAGACTGAAAACTGCCCTGTGCTTATTTACATTCACGGCGGCAGCTTCACAGGCGGCAGTGCTGATGAGGGTCATATAAGCGGTGTTCGTTTTGCAGAAAACGGAATTATAATGGTTGCTATCAATTACCGTTTGGGTCCATTCGGCTTTTGTTCACATCCTGATATTAAAGGTGAGAACGGTGCCTGCGGCAATCAGGGTTTATTTGATCAGGTTGAAGCAATTAAATGGGTAAAGCGTAATATTGCCGCGTTTGGCGGTGATCCTGATAAAATCACGCTGATGGGGCAGAGCGCAGGAGCAATGAGTGTGGATATTCACATTTCAAACCCATTGGTTAAAAATCAGTTTAACGGTGCAATTATGATGAGCGGAGGCGGCTTGCAGAGATTTTTGGCAAAACCTATGCTTCCCGAAAAGACCGTTCCGTTCTGGGATGCGATTATGGCTAATGCTAAAGTCAGCTCTATGGCAGAGTTAAAACAGGTTGAGCCGAGAAACTTGTATTATGCATGGCTTGATGCTTGCAAGGCAATGAAGCTGAGTATGCTTTATACCTTGCCTGTATATGACGGAGTACTTCTTCGCAAGGGTGAATTCAATACTAATACCATTGCCGATATGCCGTATATTTTAGGTGTTACCTCAACAGATATGATGCCGATTGTTTTGCAGCATATCTCAAAAAAATGGGGCAAATATGCTCAAAGGAAAAACAAAAATAAATGCTATATTTATAATTTTACACGTGACCTTCCGGGTGATGAAAAAGGGGCATGGCATTCATCGGATTTGCTTTATGCCTTTTCAACGCTTGATTTCAACTGGCGTCCGTTTGAAGAGATAGATTACACAATTTCAAATCAGCTTTCAAACGCAATATGTGCATTTGCAAAAAATGGAAGTCCTGATTGTGATGTAATGCCTGAATGGAAGCCTGATTACAGAAAGCCTATGCATTTTTGTGAAAACACAGGCATTGCAAAATGGGATACTTTTAAAAATCTTCACAGTACATTTTCATATAAAGGAATGGGATAATGAGCAAATTTAATCATTTATTTAAATTGACTGAGCATACGGACAATTATAGACTATATACCTGTGATAGCAACACGGCACGTATTGATTTTGTAAATGACAGCTGTGTTCGTGTTGCAATTTATAAAAACAACGCGTCTATGCTGCCCACATTTTCTGTTAATCCTGAAAATGTTTTTTCTGCAAACGGAAGAAGCAGATTGGATACCTCAGGCTTTCCAATGTGCAATCCTGAAATTTCAGAAAATGAAAATACGGAAAGCTTTACTCTTCCGTGCGGTATAACCATAGAACTTCACACGGATAATTTCCTTTTAAAGTATTATAAACAGAATTCGGTTTTGTTTGCGGACAGAGCACCGCTTGCCTATAATTTTGAAAATGAATTCGGCAGAGAAAGCTATCACTATATCACAAGAATGAGCGGAGAAAAAGTTTTCGGTCTTGGTGATAAGGGCGGTGAACTGAATAAGGCAGGCAGAGCCTTCAGAATAGAGACAAGCGATTGTATGGGTTATGACGCAAGTGAAAGTGACCCGCTTTATAAACACCTACCGTTTTATATTTGTGAAAATTCAGTTGGATGCTACGGCATTTTTTACGATACATCAGATACTTCATACATTGATTTAGGCAAAGAAATAAATAATTACTATGCACCGTATAAGTATTTTAAAACGGAAGATGATTGCCTGGTGTATTATGTTTTCTTCGGAACGAAGCTGTCCGTTTTACAGCAGTTTGTGAAGCTCTGCGGCAAGCAGGCATTTCCGCCGAAATGGAGCTTTGATTACTGTGCAAGCACTATGGCTTATACAGATGCACCGCAATCTTATGAAAAGATGAACGGCTTTTTGCAGAAGCTGTATGAAACAAAGCTGTCCTGCACAGGCTTTTACCTTTCTTCGGGTTATACCTCTATAGGTCATCAGCGTTTTGTGTTTAACTGGAATTATGATAAGTTTCCGAATCCAAAACAGTTTATTGAAGAGTTTTCAAAGCAGGGGATAGAGATTATACCGAATATCAAGCCTGCATTTCTTGATTGTCATCCGCTTTATAAGCAGATTGCTGATAAGGGCTGGTTTGTTAAAAATCCGGACGGAACACCGTTTGTAACGGAGTTCTGGGACGGCTTGGGAAGCTATCTTGATTTTACAAATGCAGAAGCCTTTGATTTCTGGAAGAGCAAGGTTACCGAAACACTGCTTGATTACGGTATAACTGCCACTTGGAATGACAACAACGAATTTGATATACGCGACTGTGATGCTCAGGCAGCAGGCTTTGACAAGGAAATAGTCAGTGCAGGCAGAATCAGACCTGTACTTACATATCTTATGGTTGCCGCATCTTATCAGGCACAAATGGAAAAAAATCCTGCTCTCCGACCATTTCTTTCAACAAGAAGCGGAAATATAGCCGTTCGCCGCTATGCACAGACATGGTCGGGTGATAACAGAACGGAGTTTGCAGATTTACGATATTGTCATTATATCGGTCTTACAATGTCACTTTCAGGTTTTTATTTTTACGGGCACGATCTTGGAGGCTTTCATGGAGATATGCCGTCACGCGAGCTTTTGCTCAGGTGGCTGCAGCACGGCATTTTTGAGCCCCGTTTAACGATTCATTCGTGGAATGCAGACGGCTCTGCAACAATGCCTTGGAGTTATCCGGATATTATTGATTCAGTGCGTGAGATTTTTTCTCAGCGTAAGCAGCTTCTGCCGTATATTTACAATTGTGCGTACACCTCAGTTGAACAGGAAATTCCTATGAATGCACCTGCATTTTTGTATTATGATGATGAAAATCTGTATACACAGTCTGACACAATGATGCTCGGCAGAGATGTTTTTGTTGCATTTGTATTTGATGAGGGTGCAGAGGATGTGAATGTATATCTTCCGAAGGGCTCGGATTGGTATCTGAATGATACGTGTTATTCAGGCGGTGAAACAGTGCAGCTTACAATACCGTGTGCATCTAAAATGCCTTATTTTGTTCGCAGCGGTTGTATTCTTCCTACAGACGAAGCACCATATGGTTTTAAAACAGATGGAAAAATTATTTTCACGGTTTATCCTATAAAAAATGGCAGCTTTGAAAGTGAATTCTTTTATGATGACGGTGTAAGCTTTGAATATCAGAATAATAACTGCGTGCACCTGAATTTTAAAGTCTGCTGTGATGAGCATACGGTTTCGGTCAGCTTTGAGAATACAGGTGAAACTGCATTTGAACCGGAAATTCGCTTGTGTTCGGCGGATGAAAGAAAGCTTATAGTTAAATAGTTTTGAGAGGAAATCTTTATGAAAAATAACGGCAGCACTCTTTTTAAGGAGAACAGGGTTAATTCATTATACACAAAGAAATGGTTTGGTGTATTGCTGCAAAATAAATGATATAAAATAAAAATGGTACTGCAGAAATGAATCTGCAATGCCATTTTATTTTTTCTGTTACTTTTCATATTAGCACATATAATTATTCTATGTGCTTTATTTGAAGTTCTATTATAAAAAGCTTTGATTTGGTATTAATAATTTGTAAAATTATATTCCTTTTTATATTACAATGTAGAAATTTCAATTTGTTTTGTTTATAATGTGTTTATGGTACAATAATAATTATAGGAAGTTTAAATTTAGGTGATTATTATGAATAAAAAAGTTGTTAAAATAATTGCAATAGTTGCAATAGTTGCGGTAATTACCTCTGTTATTATTGCGGCATTGCACAGGGATAATACAGTTGTTCCGGAAACATCAAATACAAGTGACAGTTTAACAAATACCACAGAGGGTTTAACAACAGAGCCTGAAAGTGAGCAGACTACAGAGCCTGCAACGAAAAAGGAAAAGAACCCGGTTGAAATTCTTGTTAATACTCAAAACCCGCTTCCTGATGACTGGAAAGTTGATTTGGTCAATTTAGTGAATGGTCATCAGATTGACAGACGTGCATATGATTCCCTTCAGAAGATGATGGATGATGCAAGGGCACAGGGTTGGAATCCGTTAATTTGTTCGTCATACAGAACAATGGAAAAGCAAACGCAGTTGTTCAATAATAAAATTCAGCAGTATAAAAATCAGGGCTATTCAGACAGTGAGGCTTATAATGCTGCTGCAAATTGGGTTGCAGTTCCGGGCACAAGTGAGCATCAGACCGGGCTGGCTCTTGATATTGTTACTGTTGAAAATCAGATGCTTGATAACAGCCAGTTAAAATCCGAATGCCAGCTTTGGATGATGGAGCATTGCTATGATTACGGCTTTATTCTTCGCTATCCTGAGGATAAAACAGATATTACGGGAATAGATTTTGAACCGTGGCATTACCGTTATGTTGGAACTGAAGCAGCAAAGATTATTCAGGAAAAGGGTATTTGCCTTGAAGAATATGCAGCATTATCAATTGGATAAGGTATTAAAGGACCTGACTTGCATTTGCAAGTCAGGTCCTATTGTGTATTTATTCTATTACAATACCTTTTTCTTTTCTTTGTGCCTCAAGCTCCTTGGTGATTTTTTTCTTTTTATCACCGACAAGATCATAGAAGAAAATAGGAACAATGCATATCAGAAGCGAAATTCCGGGGATAATAGAAACAAGGCTGAACATACCGGTTCTGATGGTTTCGCTCATTTCAAGCGGATTGGCCGTTACATTTGCATTAATGCTTGCAACATCAAGGTTAACAATTATATACATTAAAACAATAAAAGAGGTTGAAATTGCATTGCCGAGCTTGGTAACAAAGCTTTGTATTGCACTGCCCATTCCCGTAAGTCTTTTTCCTGTTTTCCATTCCATATAATCAAGGCAATCACCAACCATAGCAAAAGCACAGATGTTGATAGCTCCGCACGGTATGCAGGAAAGCACAAGAAACGGAACGCAAGCCCAGAAATGCTCATAGCCTATAAACCATATTGCCATTGAAGCAACAAAGCCTATAAGAGAAGTGCCTATAATAATCTGTTTGTAATTGAATTTCTTGAAAAGAAGCGGCATAACAAGCATTGCCCCGAACATTCCGAGTGCTGTTGCAACTGCGAATACCGTTGAAACAAGGCTGATGTTTGATTGAAGTGCTTCTTCCTGTTCGGCAAGGCTCAAGCCTGTTAAATCCTTTCCTATATAAAAGCTGTATCTTGCAACATGTACGGCACCTGCCTGATACATATATCTTGCTGAGGAAAGAATTCCCATAAGTGCAGTTAAAATAAGCGGTTTGCAGGATAAGATGAGTTTTAAAGCACTTGCTTCGCCTTTTTTCTTTTTGGAAGGGACAGGAATATTAACACGTTCCTTTGCTTTGAAATAAACGCGTATAAACAAAACATTGCCTAAAACTGCACATATAAGGGCAATGGTCATATACTTTGTTTTTTCAAGCTCAGTACCTGAAAGGTTAAATCTTGGAAGTATAAAGCCAAGCAACATAAATATTGCCATAGGAACGGCAGAGCCTATTCCGTTCGCAGTTCTCGCATTGCTTATGATATTTCCGCGTTCATCAGGATTTGGAGTCATAACATTAGGCATACTCCAGAACGGAACATCGGAGGCAGTGTAAACCATTCCCCATGCAACGTATGTTATGCCTGCATAAAGCATAAGCTGCCATCCTGAAAGATTTGGTGCATAAAAAAGCAGCACGGTTAATATGGCAATCGGTATAGGAGTGAAGATGAGATACGGCCGCATTTTTCCGTTTTTAAAACTGCTTCTGTCAACAATATAACCCATAATCGGGTCATTTATTGCATCCCATATTCGAGCCAGAAGCATAAGCAACAAAACAAAAATAGGCGTTAGCTTCAAAACACTTAAATAAAAATCTGAAATGTACGAGCTCATTATGGCATAAACCATACCCTGACCCAATGCACCTACAGCATAAGCCATCCACTCTTTGGTTGAAACATATTTTTCCATATTTTACCCCTTAAATATATGATTTGTGAAATCACATTTACATTATAAAGCTTTTTGTAATATATTTCAACAACATATATACATTATGTTTAAAAATTTTGTTTTTGTTAATTATATTTTTAGGAGGAATCACATGAAATCAATTTGGAGTAAAGGTATTGAGCTGAAGAATTATACATCATTGAAGGGTGATATCAAGGCACACACTGTTGTTATAGGCGGAGGTATTGCAGGAATTTTAACGGCATATAGGTTAAAGGAAAAGGGAATAAAGGCAATTATTATTGAAGCTAAAACAATATGCAGCGGTCAAACAAAGAATACGACTGCAAAGATTACAAGTCAGCATGGTGCAATTTATAACAAAATTATCAGTAATTACGGAGAAAAGGCTGCAAGGCAGTACGCAGCTGCAAATGAAAAAGCAATATCAGAATATGAACAAATTATAGAAAAGCATAATATAGACTGTCATTTTGAAAGAAAAAATGCTATATTATATTCAGTTAACGACAGTGAAATTATAAAAAAAGAAGCAGAGGCAGCCAAAAGAGCGGGAATAAATTGCTATGTTACAAATAAAACCGAACTGCCATTTCCCGTAAAAGCTGCATTGGTTTTCCGAAATCAGGCACAGTTTAATCCGCTTGAGTTTTTATCTGCAATAGCTGATAATCTTAAAATATATGAAAATACATCTGTAACAAAAATTGCCGATAATATTGTTTACACTGAAAACGGAACGGTTACTGCAGAAAACATTATTTTTGCCTGCCATTATCCGTTTGTTAATTTTCCTGGTTTGTATTTTCTGAGAATGAGTCAGGAGCGCAGTTATGTTGTATCGTCAAAATGGAATGGTGAGCTTACAGGCATGTATATTGATGCAGGCAAGGGTCTTTCATTCAGAGAATATAAGAATGAAATTTTAATCGGAGGCGGAGCACACCGTACAGGAAAGACTGATAAGAGCAATCCCTTTGATATGCTTATCAAAAAGGGTAAAATGATGTTCAGTGATTTTAATGAAACTGCAGAATGGTCTGCTCAGGATTGTATTACACTTGACGGAATTCCATACATCGGCAGACTTTCTGCAGCAGCACCAAATATATTTGTTGCAACAGGCTTTAACAAATGGGGGATGACTTCCGCTATGGTTGGTGCTGATATTATTTCGGATATGATTTGCGGCGGGAATACATCAGCTTATAGTGTTTTTTCACCATCACGTTTCAGTATTTTTGCAGCAGCAAAAAATTTATGCACCAATACAAAAGAAACTGCCAGAGGCTTTGCGAAACATCTGAAGCAGGCAAATTATAAAGCGGAGAATATTAAAACGGGTACAGCCGGGATTATTAAGTATCAGGGTAAAAAAGCAGGTGCATATAGGGATGAAAACGGTAAACTGTATATTGTTTCACTTACCTGCCCTCATTTAAAATGTGAGCTGGAGTGGAATGATACCACTAAAACATGGGATTGCCCGTGCCACGGATCAAGGTATGATTATCAAGGAAGACTGGTTGATAATCCTGCGCAGCAGAATTCTATATTGATTAATTGATTTTAGGCAGACAAAGCCGGAATTTGAGGAGATTGTAATGAAAAAAATGATGTCGCCGATATTAGCCTTTAGTATTATAATGTTCGCTTGCACATATGTGGATTTTTTTGCGTTTGCAGGGTTTAACAGACAAAGCATGCAAGCATCATTAATGGAAATAGGTACTCAGGCTGATAAAGTTAATTCAGAAAAGTTTGATGAAATAGAAGTAAAATATAAGAAGGTCATTGAGGTAATAAAAAAGGGCTACAGTGCTTTTGATGAGTCAATAAATATTTTGAAGTTCAAAATCACACAGAAAGAGCTTAAAAGAATTGTTATGTATTTAAGTGTTAATCAAGGATTTTATTATGTTAATACTTCATTCAGCTTTTATGAATTAGGCGGGTATGTTTATAATTATTTGCCCGATTATACAATGACTGCCGATGAAATTGAAAAATACAATATTCAGATTAAAACAGTTATAAATGAAACAGCAGATGCTGCCGGCAAGATGAATACCGATATAGAAAAGCTTATTTATATTCACAATTTTATTGTTGATAATATTGAATATGATGAGCAAAAGGATAGTAACAAAAATAATGACATTTATGGTGCACTTGTATTGAAGAAAACGATGTGCCTGGGTTATGCAGAAGCATTTAACTGTATTGCCGAAAAGGTCGGATTTGAATCATATATAGTAACAAGTGAAGAGCTGGCGCATGCATGGAATATGGTTCTACTTGACGGTGCGTATTACTTTATTGACTGTACTTGGGATGACCCTACTTTTCCGGAGCCGACACTGACATCTGATCCTGTTTCAGGCTATGGAAGATATCTGCACTTTATGTGCTCTGAAAAACTGTTTCATGAAAATGAGTATAATTCTTCGGACTGGGTAGTGAACGGCTGCAGTGTTGCAGGTATTGCAGTTTCAACTATCTATGATGATTATTTCTGGCGGGAATATGAATCATTAATGAGATATTCCGGTGGATACTGGTTTCACGATTATGGTTATACGGAGGATAATATCAAACACAGCCGTGATGTTAAGTTTTCTATAGATAAAATAAAGTTTACCGATAACAGAAATTATACGATTTCAACTGAAAGAACAATCAGCACTTATTGGAAGGTTGGTGCAAGCTATTATCTTTCCTTTGAATCAGCATTGCAGAATATTAATGATTCAATTTATTATATGACTGCTGACGGAATTTTCAGATTAGAGGATAACGGCAGAAAAAACGGAAAAGATGACTTGCTTGTTTTTGAAAATAACAGAGATGATAATATTTATGATTTTAAAATCGATGTTGAAGATGGAACATTTACTGTTGCCTTTGGTAAAACAGAGGAATATTCTGAGGAAAATGCTGTTGAGATAAATTATAAAATTGCAGACTATATATGTAAAGTACAGAAGCATCAGTATGAAAGAGTTTTAACGGTGCCGACCGAAAGTATAAACGGAAAATTTGTTTATACCTGCAATACCTGTGCTGCGGAACTGACACAAGTTATTTACTGTTTAAATGAAGTGGAAAAACTATATAAGTATTCACAAAACAGTAATAAGAATGATGCAAATTATAATGCAGCAGTTGATTATAACCGTGACGGTGTTATTGATGAAACGGATTGGAATTTAATTAAAAAAGAATATGATGAATATTCATTGGTATAAGAAAATCTTTTGTATACTTTTTAATGAAAAAGTATTGACATTTTTAAAAAATTAAGTATAATTAAATTGTAATCATTACAATATAATAATAATTACAAGGTGGTGGCGAATGAAAATAGAAGATATAACTTCCTTGTTTAAGGAAAAGGACTTTCGTGCCACGCCTCAGCGAATTGCTGTTTATGATTATGTTTATGAGCACAGAACGCATCCTGATGTTCTTGCGGTTTATGAAAATGTAAAAAAACAGCATCCGGGATTTTCAAAAACAACAGTGTATAACGCACTTAAAGCTCTTGTTGAATGTGGTTTTATTATACCGATTACAATAGACGAGGAACGTGTTCGCTTTGACGCTAATACAAGCTTTCATGGCCACTTCTATTGTGATGTCTGCAAGAATATTTATGATTTTGAAACAGAAAATCCTAAAACTGATGGGCTGAACGGCTTTTCGGTGAGCAAAAAAAATTTATATTACAGCGGTGTTTGCCCCTGCTGTAAAAATAAATAATTTTAAATATTTAAGGAGTAACTAATTATGGCAAAGAAGTATTATTGTCCCGTATGCGGATACGAAAGTGATGAACCGATTGAAATTTGTCCGGTTTGCAAGGCAAAAATGGCAGTTCGCGAGAACGAAGGTGATTTGGCTTGGGCAGCAGAGCATGTTGTTGGTATAACCGAAGGTGTTTCTGAGGAAATCGTTCAGGGTCTTCGTGATAACTTCAATGGTGAATGCACTGAGGTTGGTATGTATCTTGCAATGGCAAGAGTAGCTTACAGAGAGGGCTATCCTGAAATTGGTCTTTACTGGGAAAAGGCTGCCTATGAAGAAGCAGAGCACGCTGCTAAATTTGCAGAAATGCTTGGTGAAGTTGTAACAGATTCAACAAAGAAAAATCTTGAAATGCGTGTTGCAGCAGAAAATGGTGCAACAATGGGAAAAACAGAGCTTGCTAAGCTTGCTAAAGCAGACGGACTTGATGCTATTCATGATACTGTACATGAAATGGCAAGGGATGAGGCTCGTCACGGAAAGGCTTTTGCAGGATTACTCAAGAGATATTTCGGTGAATAATTCAATATAAGCATAAAATGAAGCCCTCGGATTATCCGAGGGCTTTATTTTATGCTTAGTTAACAAAATTTACAGTTTTTCTGTTTGAGAATTCAAATGCTATCATTTCAGAATCGCTTACCTCATCTTTAAATTTTGAAATCAATTCATTATCAGTTTCACCTGTTTGTGTATAAAGGGTTACGCTTATGTTGTTATCAAGCACATTTAAAGAAACCGAAGTAACGGCATTTAGTACAGAATCCTTTTTATTCTGAGTATTGATGTTATCGGTAACCAGATTATTTATTTTGTCCTGCTCTGAAGTTAATTCTTTATATGAATACTTAACTATGGTTTTGCAGGGGTTTTCATATCCGAAGGTATCAAGTATGAATTTGTTACATTCCTTTTTTTTGCCGGTAAGAAGGATATTGAGTTTGCCGGAACTGTCAAAATACATACCTGCATAATTCTGTGCAAATGTATCATTATGAGTTTCTGTGTAGCTTAAAATTTTTTCATGTGTGGCAGTTCCTGACTTCCAACTATCATCTTCAACATGGTCAGATATACTGCTTGTTTGTGTTTGTTGTGAATTATTTGTTTCGGCTGACAGTGTAAAATATACGGCAAGTGCAATAGCGGCAATACAAATCACCGCAGCAAGTGAAATAAAAAAAGCTTTTTTATTTTTCATATAATCTACTCCTTTTGCAGTATTATAATATATTTTTTAGCAGGCTTTGTCAATATAACGCAATAAAATAAAATGCCCTTGGAGAATTCCAAGGGCAGGATAATTAAAATTATTTTGTTATTGAAAAATCTGCCATAACACCGTTGTGATCGCTTACATATCCGTTTGAAGTATCATCAAGTACCTTGTATTGTGAAACGGGCAGATTCATATCTGTGAAGATAAAATCAATGGGCTTTCCTGAATTTATATCTCCCCAAGCCTGATATGTGGTTTTTGTTTCGGTTTTTTCTGCAACAAGTCTTGTCTCTTGCAGGCTTTCGGCAATTGTATTGTAGGCAGTTCCGCCTTCAAACTGATTGAAATCACCTGTAACAACGATGGTGCCGCCATATGTTGCGCGCAGCTCATCTATTTTATCTGCAATAACAGCCGCTCCATAGTTTTCTGCCTCTTCGCTGGCATTATCAAGGTGGGTGTTCAGATGTATATACTGCTCATTTGTGGTTTTGTTCTTTAATACAACCCAAGTGCATACCCTGTGGCATCCTGCACCTTCATATCTGCTTTCTTCATCAGGTGTTTCGGAAAGCCAAAAGGTTCCCTTAGTTTCGGCAGTATATTTTTCTTTGAGCCAGAACACAGCATTCATTTCAGATGTTTTTTCGCTGCTGTCACCACCACGGATAACACCATAGGAATCGTAATCACTCATAAGTGAAGCAAGCTTATCAAGCCAATCCTGATTCATTTCCTGAGTACCTAATGAGTCCGGCTTAACAGAATTGATATATGCTGCAAATTTCTTTACTCTTGTTGAAGATCCCGTGCCTTTTAATACACTTCCCCAGGGAGCGGCACAGTTAAAGGAAACTACTCTGATATTGCCTTCAATTGGTGTATCAAAAGCGGTGAATTCAGTTTTTGAGCAGCCTGCAAATAATCCTATAATAATAACAATTGAAAAAATACAAACCAATACCTTTTTCATAGCTATACTCCCAAAATTATTTTCTTTAAATTTATTATAGCATTATCCC
>CAJTMQ010000052.1:0-2493 GCA_910577215.1 uncultured Eubacterium sp.
GGCGGAGCCAATGGTATGAGCGTGGAGGAGCGATTTTCTGTGATAGAGGAATTTAGACCGGAGATGGCGTCGGCCAATGGGGGTTCCATGAACTTCTGCTATAACAGGCTGCTGGCTGAGGTCAGGGAGCCGCTCTATGACTGGGAACAGGAGTATGTGGAAAGAACCTGGGATAATGTGTTCCGCAATTCCTTCCGGGATATGGAATATTGCATCCGAACAATGAATGAATATGGGACGCTTCCGGAATATGAAATATTTGATTACGGGCAGCTTAACAATTTAAAAATATTGAAGAATCAGGGAGTGATTACACAGCCGATTTATATACAGTTTGTGCCGGGAGTACAGGGAGGTATGCCGGCTAACAATGAGACTTTAATGTTTATGTTTGACCAGGCAAGGAAAATTTTAGGAAATGATATTAAATATTCCACGGTGGGTGTGGGAAGGAAAATGTTCAAACTGGAAACCTTGTGCGCATTAAACGGAGGAAATGTCCGGGTAGGGATGGAGGACGGGCTGTATATTGACCCGGCAGGTACTCTTGCAAAGAGTAACGCGCAGCAGGTATTTAAAATTAAAAAAATACTGGAAGATTTGGATTTTGAGACGGCAGACAGCGAGGAAGCCAGAGGGCTGCTCCATCTGAAAGGAAAAGATAATGTCAATTTTTAATTGCCTGTGCTGGCAGTCAGATTATATGAGAATAGAAAGGCGTGATGTTTAAATGAAATATGAGAGTGCGGAATTTTCAAAGACAATTGCGGAATGCGACGTTTATGCTTTTGCCGGAATAACCGGAGATTTCAATCCTTTGCATACCAATGAGGAAAAAGCCGGGAGAATGTATTTTGGAAAAAGAATTGTGCACGGGATGCTGACGGCGTCCTTCCTATCCACAGTGATTGCAGGCAGTATGCCGGGGCCGGGGACCATTTATATGGAGCAGGATGCAAAATTTTTAAGACCCGTTTTTTTCGGAGATACTATTACCGCCAGGGTGACGATTGCAGAATTGCTGGAAAAGGGCAGGGCCAGGCTTACCACTGTTGTGACCAATCAGGACGGAGTGGTTGTCGTTGACGGGACAGCTTTGGTAAAACTGCCGAAGGAGGATTAGTTTATGGTACATAAGATTCAAAATGTAGTGATTGCCGGAGCCGGAATTATGGGCGCGTCTATCGCCCGGCTTTTTGCGTCTTTTCAATATAGGGTAACGCTTTATGATATCAGCAGGGAAGCCCTTGATAAAAGCAGAGAGTTGATTTTTGCGGATAATGAACAGGGGACGGGCATGGCAAAAGAAGCGCTGGCAGAGGGAAAGGGAGGCAAAGTCCGGGAAAATATAGTTTTTTCCAGTGATAAGGAATGCTTTGGACAAGCAGATTTTGTAATAGAAGCCATTGTTGAAAAAATGGAAATCAAGCACAGGTTTTTCGAGGAGATTTCCCGTCTGGTTCCGGAGAGGGCGGTGCTGACCAGTAATACTTCCGGTTTATCCCTGACGGAAATTGCAAAAGCGGTACATCTGCCGGAACGCTTCTGCGGAATGCACTGGCTTAATCCGCCGCATATCTGCCCCCTCATTGAAGTAATCAAAGGACAAAGGACCAGACAGGAAACGGCGGATATTGTCTTTGATGTAGCCCGGGATATCCGCCGCTATCCGGTGCGCCTTCAAAAGGAAGTGCCCGGCTTTTTGATTAACCGGTTTCAGTTTGCCATATTGAGGGAAGCTATGGCTCTGGCGGAGGAGGGCGTGGCGTCAAGGGAAGATATTGACAATGTATTTAAATATGGTCTTGGTCTTCGTTATGCCTGTCTTGGGCCTTTTGAGATTGCAGATTTGGGCGGATTGGATACCTTCTATCACATTGCGGATTACCTTTTCCGGGATTTAAGCGATGCAAAGGAGGTTCACAGGATGCTTGCGAATTTGTACCGGAAGGGAGATTTTGGTGTGAAGTCCGGAAAGGGGTTTTATGATTACGGTAACGGCCGTGACCGGGCAGTGATTCATAAGCGGGACATGGATTTTCAGAAAGTTTCGAAATGCCTTTATGGAGAGCTGTGAGGGTAGAATTATATTTTGACTGGTGTGTCTGAACATGACATACAGTTGTCGTGTTCACTGTGATATAATCATACATATTTACGGAGGAAAATGTATGAGATACACATGGATTGACGAATATCTGCTGAACAAACCGGGCGTGACCAAAGACCTTAAGAAGGAATGGAACTGGATACGTTATCAGATTGGCGGAAAAATGTTTGCTGCTGTTTGTCTTGATGAAAATGATAAACCGTATTACATCACATTAAAGCTTGAACCTGCTGAGGGCGATTTTCTGAGAAATCAGTATGAGGATATTATCCCCGGTTACTATATGAACAAAGTGCATTGGAATTCCGTAAAGGCAGATGGAAATGTTCCTGATGATTTGCTAAAGGAATTGCTTGATAAGTCTTATCAGCTTGTGCTTGCAG
>CAJTMQ010000052.1:2510-12188 GCA_910577215.1 uncultured Eubacterium sp.
TCAGTAAGAAAAAACAAAAAGAAATATTAGGAAATGCAGAATAATCAGTCAGTCAAAGCAATAAAATTGATAAAGATTATAAAAACAGAAAATTCAAATAATTCAGGCAAAAAGGCTCAGCATAATATTATGCCGAGCCTTTTATACTTTTAGTTATTTTGAATTTTTTATTATATTAAAATTTTCAATAGGCTTAATACCCAAATCAGCAAGAAACCTTTTCATTTTATCAAGTCTTTTTTCATCAAGATATACCTCGGGCTGGTGGGCATCAAGTCCGATAATTACAGGGTTTCCTTCCTCGGCAACAAGCTGCCAGAAGGTTTTGTTTGGGTAATGCCTTTTGTCCCAAAAGCCTAAAAAGTTGCATTCAAGCGGAATGTTCAGTTTTTTGAGTTCTTTTATAAATTCTTTCATTTTCTGCCTGTATATTTTTTCATTGCCTGTGTAATGTATCAAATCAGGGTGAGCGAAGTATGAAAATTCACCTGTTTTAATTCCCTCTACGGTCTGGCAGATATATCTGTCTAAAATTTCAGCACTTTTAGTCGGATTGCCGCAATAAAACGAATTTTCATCAAATTCATTTTCTGTATAATGCTGGCCTAAAATCAGATAATCATAATGATACGGCTCTAAAAAATGAATTAAATTTTCAAAAATTTCGGGATAATATTCAGCTTCAAAGCCAAGGCGGATTATGATTTTATCCTTATATTCCTCTTGAAGTGCTCTTATGCTGTTTACATAATCCTCGGTTTTATCAAGTTCCATTCTAAAGGTTGAATAGTGACCGTTCGGAAAGGGATACGCAACGTGATCCGAAAAACCGATTTCCGTATATCCTGCTTTTATTGCCGCTTCAACATATTCGCGGTCCGTGCCTTTTGCGTGATGGCATCTGTAAGTATGTGTATGAAAATTCTGCATAATTTTTCTCCTGTTATTTACCTTATATTATCCCATAAATTTTCAGAAATGCAAACAATAATTGAAAATTCCATGGTTAAAATATAACAGAGGTGTTTTTATGAACATAAAAGGAAAAGTAATTTTATTTGATAAACCTCCTGTTATAACAGGTTCGGCGGGCGTATGCGGCAAAAAAGAGGGCGAAGGTCCGCTTGCGGAGGATTTTGATGCGATTTTTGAAGATACATCTATGGGGCAGCAATCCTATGAGCTTGCAGAATCTGCAATGCTTCACGATGCAATAATCCGTGCAATAACAAATGCACAAATCAGCCCTGCGGATGTTGATTTTATTCTGAGCGGTGATTTGCTTGATCAGTGTATGGGCAGTGCCTTTGCAATTAAGGATTTGGAAATTCCGTCAATCGGACTTTACGGAGCATGTTCAACAATGGCACTTTCACTTTGTGTTGGTTCAATGCTTATTGACGGCGGTGCAAACTGTGTTGTAGCAGGCACATCAAGCCATTTCTGCTCATCGGAAAGACAGTTCCGTTTTCCGCTTGAATACGGCGGACAAAGACCGCCAAGCTCGCAGTGGACAGTAACAGGTGCGGGTTCTGCCGTTCTCAATTCAATGGGTGACGGAATTAAAATCAAGGCTGTTTCCATTGGCACAATCTGTGATTTAGGCATCACCGATGCCAACAATATGGGTGCCGCTATGGCACCGGCTGCGGAAAAGACCATATATGAGTTTTTAAGGGATACAAATACGAAGCCTGATGATTATGATTTGATTTTAACAGGTGATTTGGGATTTACGGGTTCTCAGCTTTTATATGAACTAATGGAAAATGAGCACGGTATTGATTTAAGAAATAAGCATAATGACTGCGGTTTGCTTATTTTTAATCTTGAAGAGCAGGATGTTAACAGCGGCGGCTCAGGCTGCGGCTGCGCAGGTTCGGTACTGTGTTCGCATATTCTGAAAAAGATGAGGAAAAATAAGCTGAAAAAAGTTCTGTTTGTAGCAACAGGGGCGTTGATGTCACCAACCTCAAGCAAGCAGGGAAATCCTATCCCTGGTATTGCACACGCTGTGTTGCTGGAGGTTTGATTATGGATTTGAAAAACAATATTAAAATTTTCGGTGCATTGAAAAAGCTGGTGAACGCATTGTATGCAATTATTACGGTTATCCGAGTGGTTTCAGTCATTTTTCTTGTTCTTCAGGCAATTTTTCTTATAACAGAAGACGGAAAGTCATTTTCAATTCAGAGTGCCGTAAAGCATTTTAAAGCGTAAATGTAGGGCTAAAGCAAGATGTATTCTTGGTTTGGCCTTTTTTATATTGATAGTAAAAATGAAAACAGCTATAATTAATTTATAGATATTTGTACTGTGAGAGGTTAAGATGAAAAATATTGTTCAGTCTGCGAAGAATATTAAGCAGGAAATTATTGATGTTCGCAGAGCTATTCATAAAACTCCTGAGGTTGGTAAGAGTTTGCCGAAAACAAAGGAGCTTGTTGATACAATCCTTGTCCACGAGAATGGTAATATAACAAACAATTTCAAATTCAAGGATGCTTATGAGCAGGTTATCAAGGTGTAACAGGTATCAGAAGATGCGGAAAATCAACCCTGCTGTTGTAGTATCAGGATTATCTGCGTGCAAACGGAGTAAGTGATGAGCAAATCATATCCTTAAATTTTGAAGAACTTGAAAATGAAGATTTGCTGGATTACAAGGCATTATATTCTTATATCAAGGAGCGGCTTTGCCAGGATAAAATGACTTATATTTTTCTTGATGAAATTCAGAATGTGGCATCCTTTGAAAAAGCAATTGACAGTCTTTATGTTAAAGATAACACGGATGTTTATATAACAGGCTCTAATTCCTATCCGCTTTCGGGTGAACTGGAAACCTTGCTGACAGATTTGACATTGTAGGTAAGGAAACACTCAAAACCAATAAAAAGTGGTATATTGTTGATTTGGGTCTTAGAAATCATATCCTGCCGAGAAAGAATTATGACTTGGGATTTTCGATTGAAAATATTGTGTATTTTGAACTTTTGCGAAGAGGGTACAAAGTCAATATCGGTAAATATGCGAACAGCGAGGTTGATTTTGTTGCACAAAAAAATGGGATTTTAACATATTTTCAGGTGACTGCGGATATGACAAATGAAGCAACCTTTAAACGGGAAATGACGCCGCTTGAAAATATCAAGGATAATTATGAAAAAATTGTGCTTACTCTTGATAAATTCAGTGTAGGAAATTATGAGGGAATAAAAGTTATCAATTTGATTGATTGGCTTTTAGAAAAGAAATAAAATGGATAAGAAAATTAAAGTAAACAAGATTAAATGTAATCATTGCGGTGATGTTATTGTGTCAGAGAGTGTTCACGATTTTAAATTTTGCAGCTGCGGCAGTATCGCAGTAGATGGTGGAAAATGAATATCTTAGAAGAACTTTTTAAAATTCACAAAATGATTTCACTGAACTTAGTGAATATTATTGATTATTCAGTACGAATACAACAAAAAAATTGAGGCACTATGATACAGAAAATTGACGGAATAGAATTTAAAATAAAGGAACCGTATGATTTCGGATTTTTAGGTGAATACGGAAAAGTGTTCAAGGTTTTTGATGATCAGGACAGCGGTAATATCTGCTTTGGAACTGACAAGGACGGACAAAAGTATTTGTCGATATTTTAGATTTTATGAAGTACACGGCAGAGCAAAAATTTGTTGCCATAGATTTTTATGACGGCAGGGTGATGTATGATTTTAAAAGACAAAAAACGATTATTTGTGATATTGACTTTTTCAGAAAATCTCCTGCTGTGAACGATATGGGCAGAATGTGGGGCAGTTCAATCCTTATGTCGCCTGAAGAATTTGAAAAAGGTGCTGTGCTTGACGAAATCACAAATGTTTACACTTTAGGTGCAATGGCATTTGCACTCTTCGGCAATTATAAAAGAGATTTAGAAAATTAGTCTTTAAGCAAAAAAGTATATGATGTTGCTGCGAAAGCAACAAGTGACAGTAGAGATAACAGATATCAATCCGTTAAGGAGTTAATTTATGAATGAAATAGACATTGTATTTGATAACAACGATAATAGAATAAAGCACTATGAATTACTGCTTGAAGGCAGCCTTGATCATATAACGGAATATGCGTTGCCTGTCGGTTATCATTTTGAGTTTTATCAAGACGGCGACCGAGATATTTGGAT
The DNA here is from genome assembly GCA_910577215.1 of uncultured Eubacterium sp. Taxonomy (GTDB): domain Bacteria; phylum Bacillota; class Clostridia; order Oscillospirales; family Acutalibacteraceae; genus Eubacterium_R. Next base: position 6,691 of record CAJTMQ010000052.1, read on the forward strand.
TGAAATTGAAAAGAGTGCCAAGGAATTTTCAAGCTATGATGAGGGTTTAGCTGCGTGGAACAGATATTATGCAGGCAGAGAAAATGAACTTTTGGACAGAATGGTTTTTGTGGTGAGTGAACAGGGGGAAAAGGTTGCGACTGCAACGGCATTTTATGATATTAACGGAAAAGACAAATCAGGTGCAGGTTGGTTGCACTGGGTTGCCGTAAAAAGAGCGTATCAGGGCAAAGGCTTGTCAAAACCGTTGGTTACATATGTTCTTAATGTTATGAAAGCGTTAGGTTATACTTATGCAAAAATACCGACACAAACGAACACTTGGCTGGCAGTTAAAGTTTATCTTGATTTGGGCTTCAGACCGATACCTAAAAATGCTGTAAACAGCTATGACGGCTGGTGTATTATCAAGACGCTGACAAATCATAAAGCATTGAATAATTTCGATTATATTGATGAAAATGCTATCATTTATTGATTTTGTTTTAAACGGACAGAGAAAGCTCAAAGAATATATATTATAATGCCAACGTTGATTTTGAGTTTAGTTCCATTAATATTTGAAAAACGCCTCCTATGGTAGAGTGAAAACTACTGTTGGAGGCGTTTTATGTGATAACATCACGGAAAATGATAAATCTAATGAATATAATAATACTGTAAACGGATGAAAGGATTATGCGTATGGATTATATCATTACATTTTTAGAAGGAATAATTTCTTTTATATCACCGTGTATGCTGCCAATGCTGCCGGTATATATTTCCTATTTTGCCGGGCAGAAAAAAGACGACGGCAAAAGTCCTAAAATGATAGTTAAGGTTATTGCTTTTGTTGTGGGATTTACGGTTGTGTTTACGGCACTTGGTGTTTTTTCCGGAACACTTGGAAAGCTGCTTTCCGAATATCAAACTATTGTGAATATTGTTTCAGGTGTTATCGTAATATTGTTTGGACTTTCTTATTTAGAGATTTTCCGTATTCCGTTTTTCAAAGGAATGAACAAAAGCTATAAAGTAACAGGAATTGCATCAGCTTTTCTGTTCGGTGCAATCTATTCCGTTAGTTTAACTCCCTGCGTTGGTGCTTTTCTCGGCTCTGCACTGATGCTTGCATCAAGTACAGGCGGTGCTTTAAAAGGTGCAGCATTACTGCTGATATATTCACTTGGACTTGGTATTCCGTTTATATTATCGTCAGTTCTTATGGAAAAACTTTCAGGTGCATTTACCTTTATTAAAAAGCATTATAAAATAATCAATTTGATTAGCGGCATTGCTTTGATTATTGTAGGAATTTTGATGGCGTTTGGTCTGCTTAATTCAATATTATCAATTACATTATGAGGTGCATTAAAATGAAAAATAAAGTCTGGTTAATTGTTGCGTGCGTTTTTGCTGCAGTTATGGTATTGGCTGCGGTTCTTTATCCTAAACTTTCGGAAAAGTATTCTATGGACAGTACTTCGGACAATAAAATTTCCGATGCTGTCATTCAGGCGGACGATTTCACGGTTTACGATTCACAAATGAATGAAGTTAAGCTTTCGGATTATTTCGGAAAACCGATAGTCATAAACTTCTGGGCGTCCTGGTGCGGTCCGTGTAAGTCCGAACTGCCGGCATTTAATTCTCTTTATGAGAAATATAAGGACGATGTTGTGTTTCTCATGATAAATCTTACCGACGGACAGAGTGATAACGAAAGCAGCATCAAACAATTTGTATCTGATAACGGCTACAGTTTTCCTGTGTATTATGATTTGGAATATGATGCCTCTAATACTTATGGTGTGCGTTCTATTCCCGAAACCATATTTATTCATGCTGACGGCTCACTTTATGATACAAGAGTCGGTGCTATGAGTGAGAACGTTTTGGAAAAATATATTAAACAACTGATAGGAGGAGAAAGATGAAAATCAAATTGAATACTGATATGGAAATAGTTAAAACCGTGAAAGAGGGACTTAAAAAGACAGGCGGCTATTGCCCCTGCCGCAGAGAAAAAACGGATGATACAAAGTGTATGTGTAAGGAATTCAAGGAGCAAATTGCCGATTCGGATTTTGAAGGCTTTTGCCATTGCATGCTCTACTATAAAGAAAAGTAATGTTAACATACAATATTGCAAATTACGCAACAGAAAAAGTGATAAGTGACAATATCACAGAACTATGATTAAAAATCGGATATAATAAAGGTATAACAATACAGAGGAGGATACAAAAATGTCTGTAATTAAAATAAGTAAAGAAAATTTCGCAAGTGAAGTTTTGAATTCCGATAAGCCCGTGCTTCTTGATTTCTATGCCGATTGGTGTGGGCCTTGCCGCATGGTAGGTCCGATTGTATCGGAGATTTCAGATGTGAGAAGCGACGTTAAAGTCGGCAAAATCAATGTTGATGAGCAGTCGGAGCTTGCAGCACAGTTTCAGGTTATGAGCATTCCGATGCTTGCTGTAATCAAAAACGGAAAGCTCGCAAATCAGGCTGTGGGATACAGATCCAAAGAGCAGATTGAAGCAATGCTGTGAGGATAAAAAATATGGGAATGTTTAATTTTTTTCGCAATACTGCTGATATCAACACAGGTGTTGCAGAGTATGAAAAAACTGACGGATCGGTATTGCTTGATGTGAGGACACCTGAGGAATACCGTGACGGACACATTGACGGAAGTATCAATTTACCTCTTGATAGAATTTCTTTCGCTGAGGATGCTGTCAAAGACAAAACTGCACAGCTATTTGTCTATTGTTACAGTGGCAGCAGAAGCGAGCAAGCTGTAGCCTGTTTGAAGAAAATGGGTTACATAAATGCAGTGAATATCGGCGGTATCAGCAGTTATCGCGGAAAGGTGGTATTGTAATGAAAGTTGTAATTATTGGTGGTGTTGCAGGCGGCGCTACTGCGGCAGCAAGAATACGCAGACTTGATGAACAAGCTGAAATTATTGTTTTTGAGCGTTCGGGATTTATCTCATACGCCAACTGCGGTTTGCCGTACTACATCGGCGGTACGATTGAGGATGAAGGAGATTTAACCTTGCAGACGCCTGAAAGCTTTTGGTCCCGTTTCAAAGTCAAGATGAATGTGCATCATGAGGTTACGGCAATCCATCCTGAAAGTAAAACCGTTACCGTAAAAAATCTTGAGAATGGTATGGTGTTTACCGAAAACTATGACAAACTTCTGCTTTCACCCGGTGCGAAACCGATAAAACCCAATTTTGACGGCGCGGACAATGATAAAATATTCACACTGCGCACGGTTGAGGATACGCTGAAGATTAAGAAATATATAGATAAAAATCATCCGAAATCGGCAGTCGTTGTTGGCGGCGGATTTATCGGAATTGAGGTTACGGAAAACCTGCGTGATCTTGGAATGGATGTAACACTTGTGGAAGCTGCAGAACAGTTGATGGCTCCCTTTGACAGTGATATGGCATCGTTTATTCATGCCCAGGTGCGTAAAAATGGAGTTACACTTATGCTTTCTTATTTTGTAGAAGGTTTTAAAGATACCGATTGCGGTATAGATGTTAAGCTCAAGAATGCACCGATTGTTCATACGGATATGGTTGTAATGGCAATAGGCGTTGCTCCTGAAACTACAATTGCAAAGGCAGCGGGACTTGAAACAGGAATTAAGGACAGTATTGTTGTTAATGATAAAATGGAAACCTCTGTTTCCGATATTTATGCTGTGGGAGATGCGGTGCAGATTAAGAATTTTGTAACAGATACTGATTCACTGCTCTCTCTTGCAGGACCTGCCAACAAGCAGGGCAGAATTGCTGCAGACAATATTTGCGGCGGCAACAGCCGTTATACGGGCGGTCAAGGCAGTTCGGTTATTAAGATATTTGATATGACAGGTGCGGCTACCGGTATTAATGAAAGAACTGCAAAATCACTTGGTATTGATGCAGATAAGGTTATTCTCTCGCCTATGAGCCATGCAGGATATTATCCCGGCGGCGAGCTGATGACGATGAAAGTGTTGTTTGAAAAAGAAAGTTATCGTATTTTAGGTGCTCAAATCGTCGGCTTTGAAGGCGTTGATAAGAGGATAGACGTACTTGCAACCGCTATTCGTGCAGGAATGAAAGCATATGAGCTTACAGAACTTGACCTCGCCTATGCTCCGCCGTATTCATCCGCAAAGGATCCTGTAAATATGGCAGGCTATATTATTGAAAACATTAAAGACGGCATTGTAAAGCAGTGGTATTATGAGGATAATGAAACATTGCCGTGTGATGGTAGTGTGACACGTCTTGATACCCGCACAGCTATGGAATATAATATGGGTCACGCAGATGGTTTTATTAATATTCCTGTTGACGACCTGCGTAAATGTATAGACGAGCTTGATAAGAGCAAGCCTGTGTATATTATGTGCCAAAGCGGTTTGAGAAGCTATATTGCAAGCAGAATTCTAATGGGAAATGGTTTTGATGTCTATAACTTTGCAGGCGGCTTCCGATATTATGATGCAGTTCATAATGATAAAGCGTTAAATAAAAAATCCACCCCTTGCGGAATGGATAAATAAAGGATAAAGCGTTGAGATTTCTTTTTTGAAACTCAACGCTTTTTATCAATTCATAATATTTTTAAGCCCGTTTTTGTTCGTAATCTCAATCGTTCCGCGAGACAGTGAAATCAGTCCCTCGTTCACAAAATACTTCAGCATTCTTGTTACGACTTCTCGTGGGTTGCCCAAATGATTGCCGATTGTTTCGTGGGTGATTTTCAGCGTATCAGTGCCTTCAATATTTGCTTCATTCAACAGAAATTCAGCAAGTCGTTTATCAAAGCTTTTCCACATAATCTGGTCTATTAACCACATAACCTCTGAAAAACGGCTTGCCATAATCTCGTTGGTGTAATTGGCAAGCGGTGCGGAAACTTCCATAATGCTTTTATAAACCTCTGCCGGAATAACCAAAACTTCAGTGTTCTTTTCGGCGGCAATGGTTATATCAAATTGAATGCTGTTCATAATACAGGAGGCTGAAAACAGGCAGATATCTCGCTCAAAAAGGCGGTACATAGTAATTTCTCTGCCGTCATTGGATATGGTAAAGGCACGAAGCTGACCGGAAAGCACCAGGATAAGTCCTGTACAATCCTGTGAGCCGTTATGCAGGAGTTCACCCTTACTCAAGCTGCGAACAAAAGAGGATTTTGTCAGTGCATTTTGCTGTGATTTTGTCAGTTTTTCAAACACAGATAAATATGTTAAGTAATTCATACAGCGTCTCCTTTGGTACGTTTTAGTATATTGTATTTTTCTGTTTATGTCAATGAAGTTGTTGATGTATGTTTGAAATGCAGTTACTCTTATATATAAGTTTTAAAATTAACAATATGGATATAATTTATTTTGAAAAATTTTATAGTCTACCCTTGACAATGGCACCGGCTGCGGAAAAGACCATATATGAGTTTTTAAGGGACACAAATACAAAGCCGGATGATTATGAT
>CAJTMQ010000053.1 GCA_910577215.1 uncultured Eubacterium sp.
ATGGAGCTTTTTGCTTTTTAAAGTTTATTATCTTTTTCAACTGCTTTATCAACTGCGTTGTGGATTGCGGCTTCAAAACCGTCTGCCTGTAAGGAGGTAACACCCTCAATAGTTGTTCCGCCCGGGGAACAAACCTGATCTATCAGCTCAAACGGGTGCGTGTCACTTTCAAGTATCATTTTTGCACTGCCCATAACGGATTGTGCTGCGATTTTTAATGCAATGTCCTTTTTCATTCCGTTTTTAACGCCTGCTCTGGCAAGTGCGTCAATAAACATATATACAAAAGCAGGGGAGCAGCCTGCAAGAACTCCGAAAAGAGGAAAACTGCTTTCAGGCAGTTCCATAATTTCACCAACAGCACCGAAAATTTTTTCTATTTCCTTTTTTTCTTCGTCTGCAACTTTATCACTGGTACAGTATGCACTGCATGCAGCGGCAACCTTTGCGTTTATATTCGGCATAATGCGAACAATTTTATTGTCATGTGAAAGGTTGTCCCTGATAAAACCGATTGTTTTTCCTGCTGCAATTGAAACAAGAACCGTATCATACTCTTCAAGCTCCATATTAATTTCATTCAGAACACTTGTAATCATATTGGGCTTAACAGCAAGCACAACATATTCACAAAGTTTAACAACTTCAATTGCACTGCTGCAGCTGTTTATGGAATACTTTGAAACTGCATTTTTAATGCAGATTTCAGCAGGGTCATAAGCATAAATTTCATTACCGCTAATTACTCCCGATTCCGTGATGCCCTTAATAATTGCTGTTGCCATATTGCCGCAGCCGATAAAACCAATACTCAATTTTTTGCCCTCCTGTGTTTTATGTTACTATACTAACACGCGTCGGCAAAAATATCAAACCTTTTTATAATTACTGTATTTTTTCTTTGTAGCATTTCCGCCTCTTATGTGGCGTTCTGCCTTATTTTCCTGCAAAACCTTTGCAACATCTTCATACAGGTTTTTATCTATTTCATGAAGTCTTTTTGTAACATCAATATGTACTGTGGATTTGCTTATTCCGAAAACAGTGCCTGCCTGCCTTACCGTTGCACCTGTATCTCTTATATAACGCCCGATTTCAATGCATCTTTTTTCAACATTACCGTTCAAGTGTTTCACCATCCTTGGTAATATATATTTTGAGAAACCGAAAGTTATAACCATAAATGCATTCATTTTATTTTGAAGTAGATTTATTGATGATTTTATGTTAATATAATACAAATATGGTTATTTTCATAAAAGTATATTTTGGAGGTGCCTATGACAATACGCAGGGCAGTGAATGGGGATATTCCAAAAATTCACGAATTGTTAGAACAGGTATGCTTAGTTCATCATAACGGAAGACCTGATTTATTTAAGTTTGGAGCAAGAAAATATACGGATGAAGAGCTTAAAGAAATAATTGCCGATGATAGCAGACCGATTTTTGTTGCCGTTGATGAAAATGATGCTGTTATGGGTTATGCCTTTTGCGTTTTTCAGCAGCATATTAACAATCATATTTTAACAGATGTAAAAACCTTGTACATTGATGATTTATGTGTTGATGAAAAGATAAGAGGTCGGCACACCGGCAAGGCACTTTATGATTATGCAGTTGATTTTGCAAAAAACAGCAATTGCTATAATCTGACCCTTAATGTTTGGAATTGCAATGAATCAGCAATGAAATTTTATGAAAAGTGCGGACTGAAACCGCAGAAAACTTATCTTGAAGCAATATTAAATAAATAAATTATTATTAATTAGGAGTAGCGTTATGATTTACAATCTGAAAAAAGACAACTACAAAAATTTTAATGTTTATGCAGAAAATCTTTTGCCGCCGCGTTCTTATTTTATTCCTTTTTCAAGTAAAGAGGAACTGGATGAAACGGATATAAGAACAGAGCGCTACAGCTCTTCGCGTGTTGCAGTTTTATCAGGTGACTGGAGCTTTAAGTATTACAGTAAGGTTTCTGAAATTCCTGAGGAATTCAACAGTGATGAGGAGGAAATGGATACTATACCTGTTCCGTCAATGTGGCAGTACACAGGCTATGAAAAACCATACTATGTAAATCAGCGCTATCAGTTTCCTGTTAATCCTCCCGATTTCCCAGAGGATTGCCCTGTTGGTGTATATCTTAAGAAATTCAAGATTGCTGAAATCAGCGGTAATTTCAGTCTTGCTTTTCTTGGTGTGGCAGGCAGCCTTGATGTATTTGTAAACGGCAAATACATCGGCTACAGTGAGGGAAGCCATAATACTGCGGAATTTGAGATAACAGAGTTTCTTGAGGACGGAGAAAATGAAGTTGCCGCAGTAGTTCATAAATGGTGCAACGGAACTTATATTGAAAGTCAGGATATGTTCAGAAGCAACGGTATTTTCCGTGATGTTCTGATTTTCCGAACAGGGGATAATTCAATATATGATTTCGAAGCTAAAATTACATATAATGAAGACGGTTCTTATATGCTAGATGTTATTCCGAACTTTAATATCAAGGATGAGGTTACTTTTACAGCTCAACTGAAAGACGGTAATAAAGATTTTGCTTCCAAATCTCTTAATCTGTGCCCCGGCAAAACAGATAAGATAACCTTTGATGTGCTTGATGTTGAAGAATGGAATGCGGAAATTCCGAAACTTTACGATTTATACCTTATCATTTCTAAGGATGATGAGGTTCAGGAAATTATTAGAAAAAGAATAGGCTTTAAGCATATAGATATCAGAAAAAATATTTTCTACTTCAATAATAAAAGAATTAAGCTTTTGGGTGTTAATCATCACGATACCACTTCTAAGGCAGGCTATGTAATGACTGTTTCGGAAATGGAAAAGGATGTTAAGATATTTAAAGATTATAATGTGAACTGTGTGCGTACCTCGCACTATCCTCCCGATCCTACATTTATTGATTTGTGTGATGAATACGGAATTTATGTCGTTGATGAGGCAGATATTGAGGCTCATGGTGTCTGCGAAATTCACAGACCGAATCTTATAAGCAACAATCTTCAGTGGAAAGAGCACTATTGGGATAGAGTTTCACGTATGTATCAGCGTGATAAAAACCATCCGAGTATAACCATGTGGTCACTTGGTAATGAAGCTGGCGGCTACAGATGTCAGGATTACTGCTATAAGAACTTAAAGGAATTAACCAATATTCCTATTCACTATGAGGGTGCCTGCCGCACAATACGCTGGTCATATGATGTTCATTCCGAAATGTATACTCATTTCAAAACCTGCGAAAAAATTGCCAACGGAAGAGGACTTCCGTCTAAATACTATAAAAAGCCGTTCTTTGTTTGTGAATACGCTCATGCTATGGGTGTAGGTGCAGGTGAATTGGAAAGATACGTAAAAGCCTTCTATTCAAGTGATATTATGATGGGCGGCTGTATCTGGGAATTTGCAGATCACGCTGTTTATCACGAAAACGGCGAGCAGAAATATACCTACGGCGGTGATCACGGTGAGTGGAAGCACGATAGCAATTTCTGTGTAGACGGTCTTTTTTCTCCTGAAAGAGAGCCGCATACCGGTGCATATCAGATGAAAAACTGCTACAGACCAATCAGGGCAAGGCATAAGGCGGATAGTATATTTGAATTCACAAGCCGCAATTATTTCAGAACGCAGGAATGCACGGTTAAATATTCTGTTTTGGATAACGGTACAGAGGTTAAAGCAGGGGAATTTGAACTGACAATTGAGCCGACACGCACAATATCGAAAGAAATTGAATATGAAATCGGAGCCCATACTGTAATTGTATTTACATATTATAATGACGGCTTTGAGGTTGCTAATGAGCAGATTGTTTTGAATGATGAATACAAGGCCGAAAGCATTGAAGCAGGCAAAATGCCCGAGGTTGAAACAAGCGAAAGCAATCTTTTCATAATCGGTGATAATTTTGAATTGGTTTATAATTCAAAGATGGGTGAGTTTTTAAGCTATGTTTACAATGGCAAGCAGCTTATAAACCAGTGTCCTCTCGGCATTGCAAGAGGCTTTACTCCTGAGCTTTACAGAGCACCGATTGATAATGATATGTATATGAAAAAGGCTTGGCTCAGAAAAGGGCTTGATAAGCTTGTGTTTAAATCAATGCCGATAAAAGAATATTATCATACTACTGATGAATGTGTTGTTATTAATCAAAAGCTGAAGCTGTTTACGCCTAAGTGCAGAAATGCAGGAACATTACTTGTTGAATATAAGATTTACGGCGGAGGAGAAATTGAGGTTGACTACTGCTATAAAAATCTTAAATTTAAAAATGTTCCAAGACTCGGAATAACATTTGAAATGCCGAAAAACTTTAATAAGGTTAAGTATTACGGTTATGATAAAACAAGCTTATCCGATTTCAAAGAGCAGGCGGTTTTTGCAATATCGCAGCTTGATGTTCGTGATATGCACGACAGCTATATCAAGCCGCAGGAAAGCGGTATGAGATACAGCACCTATTGGGCTGAACTTACAGATGAAAATGGCTTTGGATTGAGATTTGAGAGCAATAATTCCTTTGTATTCAATGCAAATCATTATAATGTTGCGCAGTGTGCAAAAGCGGCTCATGCAGAGGATTTGAAGGAATATGATACAACCGTTGTCCATTTAGACGGCTTTATGATGGGTGCAGGTTCAAATGCCTGCGGACCTGTTCCTGATGCTGAGCACAGAATGCCGAAGGTTAAGGAATACAGCAACAATTTCACGGTTAAACCTGTAGGTAGTAAGAATGTTTAAAATAGGCACAGATATAATAAGAATTTCACGAATAGAAAAAAGTCTTGAAAAAAGCAGTTTTAAAGAATCTGTTTTTACCGAAAATGAAATAGCTTATTCAAAAAGAAGCGAAACCTTTGCAGGAATTTTTGCTGCAAAGGAGGCGTTTCTTAAGGCGCGGGGAACAGGTATAAACTGCAGACTCAATACGATAGAGATTTGCCACGACGATAAAGGCAAGCCGCATATAGCAGGCATTGAGAATTCCGATGTTTCAATAAGCCACGATGGTGATTATGCTGCAGCAACAGTAATTTTGTGGGAGTAATTATGAAAATTTTAACTGCAAAAGAAATCAGAAAGGCTGAAGAAATTTCATTCAAAACATATTTTTCCGAAGCGGAGCTGATGAAAAGGGCAGGCAGAGAATGCTCTGAAAAAATTATTAAGTATTACGGCAATGAAATAAAAGATAAAAGGGTGTTGGTATTTTGCGGAAACGGTAAAAATGCAGGCGATGGATTTGTTATTGCCAAGACGCTTTTGGATTTCGGTGCAAATGCAGAAATTGTGCTTTGTGATAAAAAGCCCTCCATTTCCGAACCGCTTGAATATTACAATGATGCAGTTAAAAGCGGTGTTAAGGTTAACAATTTTTCAGATTGTGATATGAGCTGTACTTTAATTGTTGACTGTATTTTCGGAATAGGTTTTCACGGCAAGGCTGAAAATCCTTTTGATGATATTTTTAATATCATTAACGAAAGCGGAGCAAAGGTTGTTTCAGTAGATGTTCCAAGCGGAGTTAATGCAACGGACGGCTCGGTAATCAATGCAGTAAGGGCCGATTTAACAATTGCAATTTCAACTTTGAAATACTGTCATGTTTTGCCGCCTTCCAATGAGTATTGCGGAAAAACCGTTTGTGTAAATATCGGAATTCCGAATGATTGCTACCGTGAGAAATATGCACAAACAATTTCAAAGTCTTATGTAAAAAATTGTTTCAAAAAAAGAAGTATTAATTCAAACAAAGGAAGCTACGGCAGACAGCTTAATATCTGCGGAAGCTATTTGATGCCGGGTGCTGCGGTTATCTGCGCGCAGTCGGCACTCAAAACAGGTGTAGGCTTGCTGAAATGTGCCTTTCCTAAATCAATTTACGGAGTTATGACGGCACACCTTGTTCAGCCTATATTTTCGCCTATGAGTGAAAATGAAAACAAAACCTTTTCTATGGGTGCTCTCACACATATACTTGAAGAGCTCAGGTGGGCAGACAGTGTTGCACTTGGCTGCGGAATCGGCAATAATGATGACACGCAGGTGCTCTGCAATCAAATCATAAAGGAAAGTAATGTTCCTGTTATTCTTGATGCAGATGGCATAAATTCCATAATTCCGAATATAGATGTTTTGAAAGACTCTAAAGCACAGTTGGTTTTAACGCCTCATCCGGGTGAGATGGCAAGGCTGATTAATGAAGATATTTCCTATGTTCAAAGCAATAGAATAGATACCGCAAGGGCATTTGCAAAGGAGTATAACTGTATTGTTGTATTAAAGGGTGCAAATACGGTTGTTACGGATGGTATTGAGGTGTTTGTTAACACAACGGGCAATGCAGGTATGGCAATGGGCGGAACAGGTGATATGCTTACAGGTATGATTGCTTCATTTGCGGCTCAGGGTATTGCTCCTTTTGATGCAGCAAAATGTGCGGTTTATATTCACGGACTTTGCGGAGATATAACAGCACAGGAAATCAGTCAGCGGGGAATGACGGTTAAGGATATGCTTGAGCTTCTCGGTGCTTTGATGAGCGAATTTGAGTAATGGAATGATACCGTGAAAAAAACAATTGCCTTGCTGTTTGTTGCAGCGTTTTTTTTAACAGGATGTAAGGTTAAAACATATACACCCGAAATAGCGGATTTTAACCAAAGTGCAACTGTAACAGCGGGTGATTTTTCCTACACATGCGAAATATCAAAGCAGGGAATGGTTGTTACTGTTACGGCAACCTCCACAAACGCAAGCGGAATGAGTATTGTTTATAACGGCACATCCGCGGTGTTTAAATACCTTGATATGGAATATGAGATTGTTTCGGATAAAATTGATGATACAAACCCTGCAAAGGCTGTTTATGATGCCTTTGAGGTATTGATTTCAGGTGTTCCCGATAATGCATCGAAAACGGCAGATGGTTTCAGATATGACGGCAAAACCGCCCTGGGCGATTTTATCCTGTTGCAGAATGATGATTATTCCTATAAATCAATTTATTTTAAAGAGGCAAATATTAATATAGTTTTTGAATAAATGAAAAGAGCTCTGTTGTGCTTATACGCAACAGAGCTCTTTGTTTATGTTAATACTTATTTTTTTATACTTGTTATAAAGTTCTTTACTGCCTCAAAGCTTTCAGCACTGATAACGTGCTCTATGCGGCAGGCATCTTCAACTGCTGTTTCGGGGGAAACTCCGATTTCTTTAAGCCAGCCTGAAATTGCAGTGTGTCTTTCATACATAGTTTCTGCAATCTTTCTTCCTTCAGGAAGCAGGGAAATATATCCGTTATCATCAACCTCAATATATCCGTTTTCACGCAGATTTTTCATTGCAACACTAACGCTTGGCTTTGAAAAATCAAGCTCATTAACAATATCTATTGAACGAACAATACCTTTTCTGTTTTTCAGAATCAAGATAGTTTCAAGATAGTTTTCAGCGGATTCCTGAATTTTCATAATACAATCATCTCCGAAATTTTTTGGAATGTATTTACAGTTTAACACAGATGTCTTCATTTTTCAAATATTTCTGTAAAAAAATCCATTTCACTCTTGACAAGTTGGTTAGTTAATGCTAATATATTGTCGGTTAGATTAATCTAACCTTTTTATTGAACATCGAGTTAGTTAAAACTATTTGTAGAAAAGAGCGGAGTGATATGATGCCTTTAACATTTGCAGATATTGGTGAAGAAAATATCATAAAAAAAATAGGCGGCAAGCCGGAGGTTAAGCAGCATTTGGAAAATCTGGGTTTTGTAACAGGCGGCACCGTTCGTGTTGTTTCTGCTATCGGCGGAAATCTTATTGTAAACGTAAAAGAATCACGCGTTGCTATAAATAAGGAAATGGCAAGTAAAATAATGATTTAATAAATATTGTGAAGGAGGATAAGTATGAAAACTTTAAGGCAGGCTAAAGTGGGTGAAACACTGAAGGTTGTTAAGCTTCATGGTGAGGGTGCTGTTAAGCGGCGTATTATGGATATGGGAATAACCCGCGGTGTGGAATTGAATATTCGTAAGGTAGCTCCTTTGGGAGATCCTGTTGAAATTACAGTTCGTGGCTATGAGCTTTCAATCAGAAAAGCAGATGCTGAAATGATTGAGGTAGAGTAATATTTCAAAGGGGTAAGAAAAACGATTTTATATTGTTTTTCTGCGTGATGGTTAGTTTGTACTAATTAATTATGAAAGGATTATAGAATATGAGTATTAAAATTGCCCTTGCGGGTAACCCGAACAGCGGTAAAACAACACTGTTTAATGCACTTACAGGTTCAAACCAGTATGTTGGTAACTGGCCGGGTGTTACGGTAGAGAAAAAAGAAGGTAAGCTTAAAAAACATAGTGACGTTATTATTACTGATCTTCCGGGTATTTATTCGCTTTCTCCATATACCTTGGAGGAGGTTGTTGCAAGAAATTATTTGATTTCTGAGCGTCCGGATGCTATTCTTAATATAGTAGACGGAACAAACCTTGAAAGAAACCTTTATCTTACAACGCAGTTAACAGAATTGGGAATTCCTGTTGTTATTGCCGTTAATATGATGGATGTTGTTAAGAAAAACGGTGACAAAATCAATATTGAACAGTTGTCAAAAGCACTTGGCTGCAAGGTTGTTGAAATTTCAGCACTTAAAGGCACAGGCATTATGGAGGCTGCTCAGGAGGCCATTAACGCTGCAAATGGTGAAAAAGCAATTCCTCAGCACAGTTTCAGCGGTTCAGTTGAGCATGCACTTGCTCATATTGAAGAGGTTACAGTACATAATCTTCCTGAAGAGCAGCAGCGTTGGTATGCTGTTAAACTCTTTGAAAGAGACGAAAAGGTTCTTTCTCAGTTAAATCTCGGCAAAGATGTTCTTGCTCATATTGAAAAGGATATTCAGGCTGCTGAAAAAGAGCTTGATGATGATGCGGAAAGCATCATTACAAATGAAAGATATATCTACATTGCCTCTATCATTAAAGGCTGCTATAAAAAGAAGAATGCCGGAAAGCTTTCAACCTCGGATAAAATTGATAAGGTTGTAACAAATCGCTTTGCAGCACTTCCTATTTTTGCAGTTATTATGTTCCTTGTTTACTATATTTCCGTTTCAACCGTAGGCGGATTTGTTACAGACTGGACGAATGACGGTCTGTTTGGTAATGGATACCATCTTTTAAATATAGGTGCAGCTGCATATGACGACGCAATGAATGAATATGCAATTGAGAATATCTGGACAGAAGATGTAATTGCCAATGTTGATGCTGCTGTTGAAGCAGGTGTTATTGGTGCAGAGGATATTCAGGGGGCTATTGAAGATGAAAGCTTCGGCGATTTTGATGAAGCGTACGGCAGTTATGGAGAGTCACTTGCAAATGAAGGCTTTGATATTTCCGAAACAGTGGACACTGCACTTGAAGCTGATGATGTACCCGCACAGGGGGATTATGGTGTTTGGGTACCCGGTATTCCTGTTTTAGTGGAAAACGGTCTGGAGGCAGTTCATTGTGCCGATTGGCTTTCCGGTCTGATTCTTGATGGTATTGTCGGCGGTGTCGGTGCAGTTCTTGGTTTCGTTCCTCAGATTCTTGTTCTCTTTATTCTGCTTGCATTCCTTGAAGGCTGCGGATATATGGCTCGTATTGCATTTGTGCTTGACCGAATATTCCGCAAGTTCGGTTTAAGCGGCAAATCATTTATTCCTATGTTGATCGGTACAGGCTGCGGTGTGCCCGGTATTATGGCTTCGCGTACAATAGAGAATGACCGTGACCGTAAGATGACAATTATGACTACAACCTTTATTCCATGCGGAGCTAAGCTTCCGATTATTGCTATGATTGCTTCAGCATTATTCGGCGGAGCTTGGTGGGTTGCACCAAGTGCATACTTCATTGGTATTGCGGCAATCATCATTTCAGGTATTATGCTTAAGAAAACAAAGATGTTTGCAGGTGACCCGGCCCCATTCGTTATGGAGCTTCCTGCATATCATTGGCCAACAGTGGGAAATGTACTTCGCAGTATGTGGGAGCGTGGCTGGTCCTTCATCAAGAGAGCAGGAACAATCATTCTTCTTTCTTCAATTGTAATTTGGGCAGCGTCTGCTTTCGGTGTTGTTGACGGTGCATTCACATTTGATCCTGATATGGAACTTGAAACAAGTATTCTCGGTATGATAGGTAATGCAGTTTGCTGGTTATTCAAGCCTGTTGGTTTCGGAACAATTAAGGCTACAGTTGCAACAATTATGGGTCTTGTAGCTAAAGAAGAAGTTGTTGCTGTATTCGGAGTTCTTGATTTTGAAGGCTTAACACAGCTTGCCGGTTATTCATTCCTTATCTTCAACCTTCTTTGTGCTCCTTGCTTCGCTGCAATCGGTGCTATTAAGAGAGAGATGAACAGTGCCAAGTGGACTTGGTTTGCAATCGGTTATCAGTGTATATTTGCTTATGCGGCTTCACTTGTTGTATATCAGCTTGGTATGCTCTTCACAGGTTCCGGAAGCATAATCGGTACAATTGTTGCAGTGATTGTTATTGCATTTATAGTTTATATGCTTGTTAAGCCTTATAAGGAGTCTAACTCAATGAACATTAAGGTTAGAACATCCAAGAAAAAATAATGATAAGGAGAGCACTATATGCTGGCTTTTCTGAAAGAAAATCTTTCTACAATAATTATAGGACTTATTGTTCTTGCAGTTGTTGTTTCCCTCGTAGTTAAATTAATAAGGGATAAGAAAAAAGGCAAATCCTCCTGTGGCTGCGGTTGTGAACACTGTGCTGCTTCAGAGGTATGCCATAAAAAGTGAATTTTTAAAGGGTGAGATTTAATCTCACCCTTTAATTGGTTATATATGGTTAATATCGGAAAAGTCTGATTTGCATTGCGCAGGTCAG
>CAJTMQ010000054.1 GCA_910577215.1 uncultured Eubacterium sp.
TATAACTTAACAAAAGGTGGGAATGTGATGGAGAGATTTAAAAAGCTGTGTACGTCAAGATCGTTTGTATTGTTTCTTGTAATTGTACTCCTTTTTGCCGTGGGAACTTCCCGTCTTTTTTATTTCCAGATTTTACATGGTAAGGAATATGCCGAAAAAGCACAGAATCAGCAGCTTTCGGATAAGGAAATCGAAGCAAGAAGAGGCACAATTTACGATAGTCAGGGTAATGTGCTTGCTCAATCGGCAACAGTTTATAATATTTTTATTGACCCATCACACATTGATGATAACAACAGAACAGTAATTGTTGATTTTCTTTCAGGTGTTCTTGAATATGATAATGATGACAGGCAGAAACTTGTAGAAAAAACGCAGCAGGAAGGGCAATATGTTATTGTAGAACGTAAGGTTGAGTATAAAATCAGAAAAAAGATTGCCGAATTTATGGCTGATGATAATAACAGAAAATACGGCCTGAACAATTGCATCGGATTTGAAGAAACAACAAAGCGCTATTATCCTTACGGCACACTCGCTTCGCCGGTTTTAGGCTTTATAGGCTCTGATAATCAGGGACTTGAAGGCTTAGAGGCCTATTATGATGATGAGCTTTCCGGTGTTAACGGTAGGATAATAAGTGTTGCGGATGCTGTTTCAAAATCAATTTCGGATGAATTTGAAACAACAATTCCCGCACAGGACGGTAATTCTCTTGTTCTTTCGTTAAACAGTTCCATTCAGCACACACTTGAAAGAGAACTTCAGGATGCGCTTGAGGAATATGATGCAAAGGGCACATATGGTGTTGTTATGGATTGCCAAACAGGTGCCGTGCTTGCAATGGCTTCACTTCCCGGGTTTGACTGCAACGATCCGCGAACAGTAATCTATGAACCATATCTTGAGGAAATAAGAGAAGAAGCAGATGAAAATAAAAAAGCAGAGCTTGAAAGTGCATATGTTCAGAAACAGTGGAGAAACTTTACGGTGTCAGATACATATGTTACGGGTTCGGTTTATAAGGTGTTTATGTCTGCTGCGGGTCTTGAAGAAAATATAGTATCACTTAATACAACATTTAACTGCACAGGCTCTATAAGAGTTGAGGATTACATAATGAATTGTCATTACCATCCGGGTCATGGTCATGAGAATCTTACACAGGGTCTGGGAAACTCCTGTAATCCGTTTTTCATAACAATCGGTCAGAAGATGGGTGTTCATAACTATTTCAAATACTTTGACGGCTTCGGCTTTACCGAAAGAACAGGTATAGATCTTCCGGGTGAAGCAAGCCCGCAGTATTACAAAGAAAACCAATACGGAATCGTTGAACTTTCATCGGCATCCTTCGGTCAGACAAACAATGTTAGCCCTATTCAGATGTGCACGGCATTGTGTGCAGTTGCAAACGGCGGAACGCTTCTTAAGCCATACATCGTTTCTGAAATCAAGGATGCAGACGGCGGCACAATTTCCAAAACAGAAAAAAACGAATTAAAGCAGGTTATCAGTGCGGATACCTCTCAGAAGGTGCTTCAGATGATGAAAGCCGTTGTAGATACTGGTACAGGTAAAAACGGTTATGTTGCCGGTTATAATGTAGGTGGTAAAACAGGAACATCAACAAAGCTTGGCGAATCAAAGCCGGGTGAAAAGGATAAATATATTGTTTCGTTTTCTGCGATTGCTCCTGTTGATAACCCAAGAGTGGCTATGATTATTATATGCGATGAGCCAAATCAGGATTTAGGCGGCGGTGCAATCTGTGCACCGATTGCTGCAACCGTTATGAAAGAATCAATGAAGCAGCTTGGTGTTGAACCTACATATACCGATGATGAGCTAAAAGCTCTTTCTGTTCAGACGCCGAGCGTTTCCGGTAAAGATAAAAGCACTGCTAAGGCAGAACTCGAGGCAGCCGGATTTTCTGTTAAGGTTGTCGGCAACGGCAAAAATGTTGCTAAGCAGTCACCTGCATCAGGTATAGAAATTCCGAGGGACGGTATGATTGTTCTTTATACAGAATCGGATTCAGAGCAAATGGTTGAGGTCCCTGATTTTACGGGCTTAACAATTGCAGAGGCAAACAGAGTTGCTGCAACAAGTAATCTGAATATTGAAATTGCAGGCAACGATTCTTCAAGTGCACTTGTAGTTGCATATAAACAGAGTGAGGAATATAAGAGTAAGGTTGGAATCGGAACAGTTGTTACGGTTACATTCAAATCAACGCAGGCGGCGTTAGATTGATATAAAAGTTATTTATGGCAATTGCCATAATGTTGTATTTCAAAATATATTGGAGGAAGAGCAATGAAATTATCAGAAATCCTTAAAGGAATAGATGTTCTGAATAAATACAGCGATGCAGAGGTTATCGATGTAACGCAGGATTCAAGGCTTGTTAAAGAGGGCAGTCTTTATGTTTGTGTTAAAGGCAATACCTTTGACGGTCATTCCGTTGCAGAGGAGATGCTTGAAAACGGTGCTGCAGCAGTTGTTGTTGAAAGAGATTTAGGCCTTGATAAACAGGTTATTGTTTCAGATACTCGCTCGATTTTTTCTTCAGTATGTGCAAACTTTTTCGGAAATCCTGCAAAAAATCTTAAGCTTATCGGTTTGACAGGAACAAACGGTAAAACCACAACAACATTTCTTATAAAGCAGATTCTTGAATTAACAGGCAAAATGGTTGGTTTAATCGGAACGGTTCAGAATATGGTTGGTGATGAAATTTATCCTGCAAAATACACAACACCTGATCCTTATGAGCTTCAGAGCCTGTTTAAAAAAATGGTTGATGCAGGCTGCGAATACTGCGTGATGGAGGTTTCCTCTCAGGCACTTGCACAGGGCAGAGTAAACGGCTTGCAGTTTCATATCGGTGCTTTCACAAATCTTACGCAGGATCATCTTGATTATCATAAAACGTGGGAAAACTATTTCAATTCCAAGCGTATTTTATTTAAAAATTCAGATATTGCAATAACAAATGCAGATGATAAATACGGTTTGGAAATTGTTAAGGATTTACCTTGTAAAACCGTAACCTACGCTGTAAATACCAACAATGCAGATTATTGTGCAAAGAATGTTAAATTTAAATCAGACGGTGTTGAATATGAAATTGTTTCTGATTTTATAGGCAGAGTAAGCTGCCCGATTCCCGGAAGATTTTCAGTTTATAATTCACTTTGTGCGGCTGCTGTTGCACTTTCGCTCGGAATTGATTATAAGAGTGTACTCACAGCAATATCTAAATCAAACGGAGTTAAGGGAAGAATAGAGGTTGTGCCCACAAATACGGATTACACTGTAATTATAGATTATGCCCATTCTCCTGACGGACTTGAAAATATCATTACCTCTCTTCGTGAGATAGCGAAAAACAGAGTTGTTACGCTTTTTGGCTGCGGCGGTGACAGAGACAGAACCAAACGTCCTAAAATGGGTAAAATAGCAGCAGAGCTTTCAGATTTCTGCGTTGTTACATCGGATAACCCACGCACGGAAAATCCTTCTGCTATTATTGAAGATATACTTGAGGGAATGAAGGGTGTTTCAACGCCTTATGTAGTTGTTGAAAACAGAAAGGATGCCATCCGTTGGGCAATGGAGAATGCACAGCCCGATGATATTATTCTTCTTGCAGGAAAGGGGCATGAAACCTATCAGATTCTTCCTACAGGCACAATTCATTTTGATGAAAGAGAAGCTGTTGCTGAAATTTTAGGGGACTAATATGGAAATATTAAAGTTATCGGAAATATCAGATGCCTGCGGCGGAAGCTTCAGTGAAGAAGCAGAGGTTAACGGCATATGCATAGATACAAGAAAAATTACAGATGGCTGCCTTTTTATATGCATAAAGGGTGAGCGCTTTGATGCTCATCAGTTTGCGAATGAAGCACTTGAAAAGGGTGCAGCGGCAGTAATGATTTCAGAGTATATTGAAGTAAACGGACCTTTTGTTAAGGTTGAGGATACTGCAAAGGCAATGCTTGAGCTTTCGGGTTATTACCGCAGTAAGTTCAATATTCCTGTTGTAGGCTTAACGGGCTCAGTCGGAAAAACAACAACAAAGGAATTTACACATCTTGTTGTAAATGCAAAATATAATGCCATTAAAACGCTTGGAAACCTTAATAATGAAATAGGGCTTCCGCAAATGCTTTTTCAGATAGACAACAGTGTTGAAGCAGCAGTTATAGAAATGGGAATGAATCATTTTGGTGAAATTCACCGCCTTTCATCTGCCGCAAAGCCAACTGTGGGTCTTATAACAAATATAGGTGTTTCACATATAGAATACTTAGGCTCAAGAGAAGGCATACTTAAGGCAAAGCTTGAAATACTTGACGGACTTGCAGATAATGCACCGCTTATTCTGAATGGTGATAATGATTTGCTTTCAACCGTAAAAAATGATAAGCATAAAATTTATTTTTACGGAATAAATTGTGATGCTGATTTTAAAGCTAATAATATTGAAGAGATAAACGGCAGCACAGTATTTACGATTTCTTATTTCGGAAAAGAAACAAAAATCACAATTCCGTTAATAGGCATACATAATGTTTATAATGCACTTGCCGCTTTTGCCGTTGGCTATTTTCTTGATGTAGATGCAGATACCGCTGCCGAGGCATTAAGTAAGTATCAGCCTGAGGGAATGCGGCAGAAAAGTGTTGTTATAAACGGAATAACCTCAATTGAAGATTGCTATAATGCTTCACCTGATTCTATGAAAGCAGCACTTCAAACATTGAAAGCAACAAAGGGAAATAAAAAGATAGCCGTGCTTTCGGATATGATGGAGCTTGGCGATTATTCGCAGAAAGCACATTTTGAGGTTGGGGAGATGGCAGCTCAATACAATGTTGATTATCTTCTCTGTGTTGGTGAAGCTTCAAAATATATTGTTGACGGTGCGAAATCCAAAAATCTGAAAAATGCATTCTTATTTGAAAGTAAAGATGCTTTAACGGATAAGCTTTTTGAAATTGCACATAGCGGCGATGTTATTGTTTTTAAAGCGAGCAGAGCAATGCATCTTGAGGATGTATTCACTCAAATTTATAAAAGGTGGGAAAGTTAAATGAATATGACAGTTGCCATTATAATAAGTGCTGTTATTGCTTTCGGAGTTACAGCGGCACTTGGTTTTGTAATTATTCCTTGGCTCAGAAAACTCAAATTCGGTCAGACAATTCTTGAAATAGGTCCTTCATGGCATAAATCAAAGCAGGGCACACCCAATATGGGCGGTATAATGTTTATCATTGGTATTACAATTGCCGTTATTGTTGCTGCTGTTGCTTTTGTTACATCGGGCGGAAGCCTTGAAACGGATTATTCTGCAATGGTTAACGGCAGAGAAAATGTGCTTGTTATAGCAAGCCTTGTTCTTGCAATCGGATGCGGAATTGTCGGCTTTACCGATGACTTTATTAAAATTAAGCTGAAAAGAAATAAGGGTCTTTCTGCCAAACAGAAAACATTGGGTCAACTTGTTATGTCCTTAGGATATGTTTTAACACTCTGGCTTTCACATAACACGGTTTGGTATGTTCCGTTTATCGGTGCAGTTGATTTTGAGCAGAATATTTTTATGTCAGCACTTTTCTGGATTCTGTCTGTAATCATCATTTACGGCTGTGTAAATTCTGTTAACTTAACTGACGGAATTGACGGTCTTTGTTCTTCGGTAACAGCAGTTGTTGCAATTACATTTATTGCATTTGCAGTTGTTCAGAAATTTACAGGGCTCGGAATTCTTGCAGGAGCACTGCTCGGCGGTGTGTGCGGTTTTCTTTGCTGGAACTGGAATCCTGCAAAAACCTTTATGGGTGATACAGGCTCACTGTTCTTAGGCGGTTTCGTTACTGCACTCGGCTTCTGCATTAAATGTCCGCTTCTTTTGCTTCCTATCGGAATTATTTATGTGTGCGAAACACTCAGTGATATTATACAGATTGGTTATTTCAAAATCACGCACGGTAAGCGTGTGTTCAAAATGGCACCAATTCATCACCATTTTGAAATGTGCGGATGGAAAGAAAAGAAAATCTGTGTTGTTTTTTCAATTGTAACTGCGATTGGATGTGCAATAGGTTTCCTTCTTATGTATTACGGATTGGAAATGTAATTGTTTATTAAAATATTATTCTTGTGAAAGAGGTGTGTTATTATGGCAGAAAGATTAACACCGCCTGTGCGTTATCCGCGTTACGGCGAAGAGCCTGCCGAAAATAATGTGAATAGAAAAAGTAAGCGTGTAAGCAAAAAGAGTTCCGCTTCACGTGCATCCTTTCGCAAGTCAAAAATATCAGAATATCTGATAACAGGCGGTTTTGATGTTCCGTTTTTTGCATTAACAATGCTCCTTCTTGCAATAGGTTTGGTTATGCTTCTTTCGGCATCCTATCCCACTGCTTATTTCAGCAGCGATAATTCATATTCGTTTTTCATAAAGCAAAGTGCATTTGCAGTTGTTGGTGTGATAGCAATGCTTTTTGCATCTAAGCTTGATTATAAGATTTATAAAGATTTGATTAAATTCATTCTTCCGGTAACGCTCTTACTGTTGGTAGTTGTTTTGTTTTACAACACAGGTAAATCAACAGCACAGGGAGAGGTTTTCAGAAGATACATTCCTATTGTGGGCGGAATAACCTTTCAGCCGTCTGAAATAGGGAAGTTCACGTTAATCATTACGCTTGCAACATATTTTTGCAAATACGGAAACAGGGTAAGAACCTTTAAGTACGGAATATTCTATCCGCTTGTTGTAATCGGTGTTTTCTGTGCGTTGATTGCTCTTGAAAACCACGTTTCCTGCATAATTTTGATGTTTTTAATCGGAGCAACAATCATGTTTGCAGGCGGAACAAGAAGCTGGCTTTTCTGGCTTGGCATTATTGCTGTTGTTGCAGTTGTAATTGTTGTTTTTATGTTCCCTGATATTCTGCCCGAATATGTTGAAAAAAAGCTTATTGCTTTTACCGATAAGGATTATCAGCCGCTTGGCGGAAGATGGCAGATCAATAATTCACTTTATGCAATCGGTTCAGGAGGACTATTCGGAGTAGGTCTTGGAAATTCAAAGCAAAAATATATGTATGTATCAGAGCCGCAGAACGACTTTATTTTTTCAATTGTTTGTGAAGAGCTTGGTTTTATTGGTGCATTGGTGATACTGATTCTTTTTGCATTGCTTGTTTTAAGAGGAATTCAGATTGCTATGAAGGCAAGGGATAGGTTCGGCTCATTTATAGCAATGGGAATAACAGCACAAATCGGTATTCAAACCGTACTCAACATTCTTGTTATAACAGATTCGATTCCGAACACGGGAATTTCACTTCCGTTTTTCAGCTATGGCGGCACGGCACTTATCATGTTGCTTTTTGAAGCAGGAGTGGTGCTGAGTATATCACGCAAAGCGAATCAGAAAAAGATTTAGGAGTAAATTATGAAAATACTTTTTGCAACAGGCGGCACGGCTGGTCATATCAATCCTGCACTTGCAGTGGCGTCTTATATCAGAGAGCAGCATCCGGATGCGGAAATTTTATTTATAGGCACGGCTGACCATATGGAAGCACGCCTTGTTCCGAATGCAGGATTTGATTTCAAAACAATTGATATAAGCGGCTTCAGACGCTCCTTTTCACCAAGTGCAATGGCACATAATGTTAAAACTGTTATTCGTCTTTTAAAATCAAGTGCGGCAAGCAAAAAAATTATCAATGATTTTCAGCCCGATGTCTGCGTTGGTTTTGGCGGATATGTTTCAGGTCCTGTACTTGAAAATGCCGTTAAAATGGGAATACCAAGCTGTATTCATGAGCAGAATGCTTTTCCGGGCATTACCAATAAAACACTTGCCAAGCAGGTTGATAAGGTAATGGTAACTGTTGAGGATGCAATAAAGCACCTTGATGCAAAACATGAAATAGCCGTTACAGGTCTTCCGGTAAGAGGCGAAATTATAAAATCGGATAAGAGCTTTTCAAGAGCAGAGCTCGGAATCCCTGAGGACAAGCAGCTTGTACTGTCCTTCGGCGGATCTCTCGGTGCAAAACCGCTCAATGAGGCAATGTTTGATATTCTTGCCGAAAACGCGGAAAGCGGAAAATGCTATCATATTCATTCGGTTGGAACCAACGGAACTGAATTTCTTGAAAAGTTTGAAAATATCGGCTTTGAAAACGGCAGAAAAGGAACTGTTGAGGTAAGGCAATATATAGATAATATGGATGTTTGTATGGCTGCAGCAGATGTAGTTATCGGCAGAGCGGGTGCATCGTCCTTGTCAGAAATAGAGGCTCTCGGTAAGGCTTCAATCCTTATTCCAAGCCCATATGTAGCAGAGAATCATCAATATCATAATGCCATGGCTCTTGTAAACAGAAACGCTGCAAGAATTATTGAGGAAAAGAATTTGACCTCTGACACGCTTAAAGCACTTCTTGATGAGCTTCTTGCAGATAAGAAGGAACAACAGAATATTGAGAAAAATGCAAAAGCGATGGCAATTACAGATTCACGCGAGCGTATTGCAGAGATAATTTTAAGCTTAGCAAAATAATTTTTAGCATTCCTGCCGAAACGGCATAGTATAGAGAAGAAATCAAGACTATGCACGGCAGGTGGAATATTTGGAAAAATTAGTAATAAACGGCAACAGAAAGCTGCAGGGTGAAATTTCCGTTCACGGTGCAAAAAATTCTGTTTTGCCTATTCTTGCATCAACCTTATTAATTAAGGGAGTAAGTATAATACATAATGTACCTGATTTAACAGATGTTGATGCTTCAATCAGAATTCTTGAATATCTTGGTGCAAAGGTTAAACGGGAAAATGATACGCTTATTGTTGATGCAAATGAAATAACCGAAAACACCATTCCCGAGGAAATGATGAGGGAAATGCGGTCATCTATTATTTTTCTCGGGTCGCTTTTATCCAGAACCAAGGAAGCGTACATATGTTATCCGGGTGGGTGTGACATAGGAGTCAGACCGATTGATCTGCATTTGAGTTCACTGAGAAAGCTTGGCGCAGTTATTTATGAAAACGGGAATTGCCTTTGCTGCAAAAGCACCTCATTTCACGGTGCAAAAATAATTTTAACATTTCCGAGTGTCGGCGCAACAGAAAACATTATGATTGCTGCGGCCGTTTCTAAGGGGAAAACAACGATTATCAATGCAGCACGTGAGCCTGAAATATCTGATCTTGCTTCGTTTCTTAATTCCTGCGGGGCAAAGATTTTCGGAGCAGGAGAGGGCACTATAGAAATTGAAGGTGTTGAAAGCCTTTATCCATGTGCACATTCCATAATTCCTGACAGAGTGGTTGCAGCAACCTATATGAGTGCAGCAGCAATCAGTGCTGATGAATTGCTTATTAAAAATGTCAGAACACAGCATTTATCACCCATTATGCCTGTATTTATGGAAATGGGCTGCAAATTGTCTGGCGATAAGAATAATCTTAAGATTGTTTCTCCGAAGCGGTTGAAAAGAGTAAAAATGATTAAAACCATGCCGTATCCGGGATTTCCTACGGATTGCCAATCAATTGTTATGGCGGCATTAACCAAATCAAACGGCACAACAATAATTAATGAAAGCATTTTTGAAAGCAGATTCAAGCACATCAGTGAGCTTAACAGATTTGGTGCAGATATTTCTGTTAATGACAGAATTGCCATAATTAATGGTGTAAAAAATCTGTATGGTGCAAATGTTTACTGTACGGATTTACGCGGCGGTGCTTCAATGGTAATTGCAGCGCTTGCGGCGGAGGGTAAATCAACAATAGGGGATATATACCATATAAACAGAGGTTATGAAAAAATAGAGGAAAATCTTGCACAGATTGGTGCTGATATAAAGAGGGTTAACGATGAAAAAACAGCCAAAGAAAGCAAAGGATGCGAAATCGAAGTCGAAGGAGCAGTACAACAGCTTTGATATGCTGGATATTGAGCCGCCGAAAAGATATAACTATAGCTACAATGATACATCGTCACATTTGCAGATTAAGCCGAACGATAATCAGCGCTATACCCGTAATGAAGTAAGGAAAAGGCAGAATAAGAAAAGAAAGCTTAAAAACAGTGTGCGCAATGCTATTATTTCTTTTTCAATCATTGTTGCTGTTTTTGCTATCGGTACAGTTTTGTCGCTTACGGTATTCTTTAATATCTCTGCTATCGAAATTTCAGGTAGCGGAACATACAGCGAGGATGAAATTAAAAATATATGCGGTGTTGAAATCGGTGAAAATCTTTTTCTTATAAACAGTGATGAAACTGCCAAGAAAATAACACAGTGTCTTCCTTATGTGTATGATGTTAAGATAAAAAAGAAGCTTCCCGTAACACTAAGCATAATTATCAGTGATGCTGTTCCTGCTTATTCAATTCAAAGCGAAGAGGGTACATTTATACTGCTTGATGATAATTTAAAGGTGCTTGAAAATTCCGTATCGGAACGTGCTGCCAATACAATTACCATTACCGATGCAATGGTAATCGGTGTCAATCCGGGGCATAAGGTGGAATTTGAAAATAAGGATATATCGGAAAGTATTTTTCAGATAACAGAGGTTATAAAGAAGCTTGAAATGGATGAGATAACCGGAATCAGCTGCATAGATAAAAGTAATAATTATGTTGTTTATAATAATAGAATAACTTTTGAATTGGGAGATTGCAGCAATCTGGAAAATAAGCTTTATAAGGGCTTAACGGTATGCCGTGAGCTTGATAAAAATAATGAAAATATCAAAGGCAGATTGAATTTATATTCAGGAAAGGAAACGTACTTTACAGAAGAATAATGGTGAAGATTAATTTTTTA
>CAJTMQ010000055.1 GCA_910577215.1 uncultured Eubacterium sp.
TTTAAAGTAAATATACTTTAATTATATTCTATAATATCTTCAGGATTTAAGCAAGAAGAATTTTTGTATTGAATTTACCGAATATGTTTGTTATAATTCTACAGAAATACTATATATTTAGGAGGATATCAAAATGGCTTGTTTTGTTGTTCCGGCAGCAGAGGCAATTCTTGTTACCGCTGTTGCTTATTCATTAAAAAAGAAAGAGATGAAGCTTTCCGCTTTGAAAATTGATGGTGTTCAAACACCTGATTTCAGCGAAGAGCCAAAAAAAATTAAATGGTCACGCAAATTAAGCTGGCTTGCAGGTCTTTTATGGGGCGGTGTGTTCCTTCTTGCATTTGAGCATTTGTGGCACGGAGAGGTTGTTCCGTTTCCGCCGTTTTTAACTGCTATGTTTAGTCCTGAGGATACGCACGCAATGCTGTTTGAAATGGCAACAGTAGGCACGGCAATGAGTGCGGCTGTTACAGCTGTGTGGGGTGCTGTTGTTGCTTTTGCAGATGCAAAGGTTAAGCTGCTCAGAAAAGCTGCTGCAAATAAATAAGGAGCTTTAAGTTATGTGTTTATTGATAACCCTTATTGCCGCAATTATAAGCACCCTTGTATGGTATACGCACGCTGAAAAGGATATTTACAAAATAAAATATCTGTGCTTTATGTTCGGCGGTGCATCTGTAATGTGGTTTATTGATGCGGTGTTTGAGTATGCTGAACTTGGTGCAGAGTATTTTGCTCCGTCGGCACAGGAAATGGTAAATGATGCTTTTCTCGGCATTTCCGTTGTTGTGCTCGGGCTTCTTGCATGGCTTGTTATTCTTCTTGTTAAAGACCCCAAGGGTGCTTTCAAAAAGCTGCTTATGAAAAAATAATATTTAGTGAATTAAGAGAACGGTTCTGCCGTTCTTTTTTGTGTTTCATTTATAAAACCGTTTACAGAGAAAAAGTAAGGGCAGTCCAAAGACTGCCCTTTTGTTTACTTTTTCAATCTATCCATTGCCGTTGATTTCATTGCAAAACGAAGCACATTTTTGGCACAATACTGCATTTCCCCAAGGGTAATTCCGTTTTCTTTGCCGTAGGTTTTAAGCAGTGTTCCGTCACTCTTGTGCTTGCCTGCCCTTTTTCCGCCCGGCATAAGCACATCAACACACGCTCTTACACGGTAAGCATTGTCACGGATATTGGGAAATTCAGGACTTTTTCTGTATTGCATCCACCAGTCTGTAATAACACAGCCGTCAAAGCCCCATTCACCGCGGAGAATCCTTCTGCAAAGCTCATAATTATAATGACCGTAAACACCGTTTATAAGATTATATGAGGTCATAATATTCTGCGGCTTTGCTTCCTTAACACAGATTTCAAAGCCTTTCAGATAAATTTCTCTTAATGCACGCTCGGAAAGGCGTGAATCATTTGAATTTCTGCGAAATTCCTGATTATTGCAGGCAAAGTGCTTGGGGCAGGCTGAAACACCTGTTTTCTGCAAGCCTTTAACTGCTGCGGCTGCAATTTTTCCCGTTACATACGGATCCTCGGAATAATATTCAAAGTTTCTGCCGCAAAGCGGGTTTCTGTGAATATTCATTCCCGGTGCAAGCAGAATATCGGATTTCTTTTCAAGCATTTCCTTGCCGACCGCTTCATACAACTCTTCAACGAGCTTTTCATCAAAGGAGCAGGCAAGAAGTGTTCCGATAGGAATCAGTGAACAGCAGGCTTTAAGACGAATACCTGACGGACCGTCCGTAGTGGTAACAGCAGGAACACCCTTATCACGAAGGGATGGCAGAACTCCGCCATAGGTTCCCGCATTGCCCTCTGCACCGAGCGGGCTGTTCATAATATATGCACCTCTTGTAATTGCTTCAAGCTCCTCCAAATCAAGCTGTGCAACGAAATCATCAAGGCTGATTTCACCCGATTTAACCTGCGATAGCTTATAGCCCTTATCACCTGTATACTCAACACCCTTCGGCAGATTTGTAAGAATAATATCTTTAAGCTTTGTTGTTGCAGTGCTTACTGCGGTTTTAGCTACTATTCTTTTGCCGTTTTCTTCCCTTGCAGTGAAAATATCAAAGCTTTCTTTCGGTGCAGCTGCCTCTTCAAGCTGCTCTGAAACAACCGTTTCAGACTGATGATAGGCATGCACCTTTTCTGTATCCCTTACATTATTTCCGATATAAAAGCCGTATTCACCCTTTTCAATTACATAGGCAGATTTATTGCCTGTTTTGCCGCTGTCATCATAAGAAGCAAGCTGCCGCTTTGAAACATAAATAGAAACGGTTTCTTCTTCATTCGGCATAAGACTTTTTGTTTTTGCAAAGCCCGCAAGTATGCGTGACGGATTACCGAGCATACCGCACGGCTTTTCTATATAAAGCTGAACAACCTCTTTACCGCTGTGCTTTTCACCGATGTTTTTAACCTTAACCTCAAAGCTGAAACCGTCAGCATCTTCTTTAGCAGAAACAAAATCCATATCAAAAGCTGTATAAGAAAGACCAAAACCAAATGGATACAGTACATTTTCGGGGTAAAATGTTTCAAACCAACGGTAGCCTACATAGATATCCTCTTCATAATAATTGAATTTCTTTGCACCAAACGAATTTGCAGACGGGTAATCCTCATAGCATCGTGCGATGGTATCGGTTAATTTACCGCTTGGGGCAACAGCACCCGAAAGCAAATCCGCAACAGCGTTTCCGCTTTCCATCCCGCCCTGCCACACAAGAAGCACTGCTCCTATTCTGCCGTCAAATTCATCAACAAAGCTCAAATCCATAATACTGCCTATATTGAGCAGAACAACTGTTTTTTCAAAGTGCTTTGTAACAAGGGTCAGCATATTTCGTTCGTTATCATTCAGATAAAAGCTGCCCTTTTCAAGAGCATTTTCCCTATCCTCACCCGAAGACCTGCCTATGCAGACAACTGCACAGTCAGAAACCTCTGCAGCATTCTTAACAATGCCCTCATCCAGCGGCATATCCGGATAACAGCGGGGCCAATGCCCCCAGAAGCCGTGGTCAATAGGGTTTTCTTCGTTCCATTTTTCATAAATGTTCAAAAGATTGGTGTTAAGGCTTATACCTTTACAGTTTTTCAAACCATCAACAAGATGAACCGCATACGGTTTATTCACATCACCGCCCGAGCCGTAGCCTGTATAAAACCATTCAAGCTGCACTCTGCCGAAAAGGGACACTGTTGTGCCGTTTTCCAATGGCAAAATATTGTTATTTTTAAGAAGCACTGCTCCCTCAGCTGCTGCTTTTCTTAATATTTCAGGCATACCCGCAGTAATTACCTTAGGCTCAGATTTTCGTTCAGTTTCATCCTGTGCAAGTCCGCCTATTTTAGATGCAACCTTCATAGCCGTATTCACTATTTTCGTTGTTATTGATGACATAAAAACACCCCTTATGATTTTATATTTTCATTGTAACATAAAACATGTAAATGCGAAAGAAAAAATTAAACAGGGGCTTTCCCCTGTTTAAATCAATCCTTTAAGCTTTATTGAGCGGCAGCGGCTTATCCGTGAAACCAAGTATATACTCGGGACGAATATTATAAAACTCACAAAGCTTAATAATATCCTCAACCGTAAATTTATACCTTTTATTTTCAAGATTGGCATAGGCAGACCTTGATCTGTTAAGCACACGTGCCACATCTTCCTGCTTTAAATCTCTATCCTGCCTTAAAGCAACAATTCTATCAACATAATTCATACACTCACCCTTAGCAAACGAAAAAATTTGAAAAAGCCTAAGAAGTTTTTAAGCAAATTTTTATGTTTTCGCTTAGTTAGTTTTATAATACCTTCTTTAGAAAAAAATTTTTTGTAATGTTTGTAAAACAAACATTGACAAAGAAATAAACATTATGTATGATGATATTGTGACGGTTAACAGTCCCCCTCTGTTCGTTCACTTCCCCACTGCAATTCGTAAACAAACAGGAAACATTTAATTGAGGGTAAAAATTATGATTAAAAACATCAAATATATGCTTTCCAACTGGATAGCATGGGATAAGAAAAGTCTTGTATTTTTCTTCATCCGAGTTCCTGCACTTGTACTCCAGCCAATTGTTACCGCATACATACCAAAGGCAATGATTGACTGCATTAATGACGGGGTTACAACAGAAAGACTTATTCTTGTTATTGCACTTTTAAGCCTGCTGCTCACGCTTACAATATGGATGGATCCGTTTATGAGTGAGCTTATCCGCGGCGGAGCAAGAATTGTTCGTATGAGATATGCCGTTATTGCTTTCAGAAAAAATCTGAAAACAGATTACGTTAATATTGAAAGCCTTGAAAAAAGGGAAATTCAGAAAAGAGCCGAGGATTTTTACGGCGGAAGATGGTCAGGCGGTGCAAGCTTTATAGACACCTGCAGTCAGTTCTGTGTTTGCATTGTCGGCGTTATTACCTCCTCATTACTGATTTATAAGGTAGATTTCTTTATGATTCTGCTTATCCTTGCAACCTGTATTGCTCAATTTGCACTTTTGAAAATCATAAATAAAAAAATCAGAGAAAATCTTGACAGCAGATCTAAATTCAGAACCAAGTTTGACTATTTCTATAAAATGAGCAAAAACACAGACGCCTGTAAAGATATAAGGCTTTACAGCCTTTCGGACTATTTTATAAAAGCTCTCTCGGGTTCGCTTTATCAGCTTGAGAAAATTATTGCAAAATATACGCATCAATCCGCTGCTTTTGATGTCGTAACGGCTGCACTTAACCTTATTCGCGAAGCAGTGGCATATGTTTATCTAGTTTATCTTGTTACTCAGGGCAGGCTTTCCGTTTCTGAATTTATATTTTATTTCGGAATCATCACAGGCTTCTCAAACTGGGTGGTAAACCTTGTTTTTTCATACTCACAAATTGAAAGATGCTGTAATGAATGCGCAGCATACAGAAATTATATTGACGGTGAAGATACCGCAGATAAGGGCTGTGAATTTAAAGAAAAAGATATTAAGTCTATAAAATTTACAGATGTAGCCTTTAAATATCCGTCTGCAGAAGAAGAAACACTGAAAAATATTAACCTTGAATTTCACGGCGGAGAAAACATTGCAATAGTGGGTGAAAACGGTGCAGGCAAAACAACACTGATAAAGCTGCTTTGCGGATTATACAGCCCAACCGGCGGTGAAATTACCGTTAACGGAACAAACACAGCGGAAATTTCAAAGGAAAGCTATTTTGATTTATTTTCTGCAATTTTTC
The DNA here is from genome assembly GCA_910577215.1 of uncultured Eubacterium sp. GTDB lineage: Bacteria > Bacillota > Clostridia > Oscillospirales > Acutalibacteraceae > Eubacterium_R. The sequence goes on from CAJTMQ010000055.1 coordinate 5,270, forward strand.
AGGATTATTATTTTCTTCCGATGACTGTTGCAGAAAATCTGGCTGCCGAAATGAATTATGATAAAGAAAAACTCTATTCAGCGCTTGAAAAGGCAGACATAGCTGATAAAATTAACACATTGGAAAACAAAGAAAATTCAATGATGGATAAAGAGGTTTACAAAAACGCAGTTGATTTTTCAGGCGGCGAAAAGCAAAAGCTGCTTCTGGCAAAGGCAATTTACAAGAATGCACCTGTGCTTATTCTTGATGAACCTACTGCCGCCCTTGACCCTATTGCGGAGAACGAACTGTATTTAAAATATAATGAGCTTACAAAGGACAAACTGTCATTTTTCATATCGCACAGGCTATCCTCCACCCGATTTTGTGACAGAATTCTTTTTGTTTCGAACGGTCAGATTGCAGAAGAAGGCACACACGAGGAGTTAATGGCACGCAAGGGTGCTTATTACAAAATGTATCAGCTTCAGAGCTATTACTACAAGGAGCAGGAGGTGGCTGAAAATGCGTAATTTTAAAATGATTTTTAAAATGTACGGAGAAATTCACCGCCTTGAAAAGCACACCATTCCTGCAAAGCTTATAAATGCATTAATACAGGCGGCAAGACCTTTTGTTAATATCTATTTCACGGCTAAGCTTGTTACCCTGCTTTCCAACGGAGCGGACTTTAAAGATGTACTTATTTACATCTGCCTTGCGCTTATCATTAATTTTATTTTCCACTTCCTTAATAATTTTCTTTCAGATTATGAAAGCGGTTTGCAGCACATTCTGCTTGACAAAGAAAGTGAGAAAATGGCTAAAAAACTGTATAAAACGGAGTATGAAAAGCTGGAGGACAGCGAATTCCGTGAAATAATCCATAAGCACGAGGAGGCAGGTGCAAGCCGCTGGGCAAGATTTCCGTATTTTATATGGACAACATCTGTATTTATAAGCGGTGTTTTAACACTTACCATTGCAATCATAATGATTATGCCGCTTCTTAAAATCGGCTTCACTGCAACAGGAGCAGGATTTTTTGAAAAGCCTGTTTTCCTTATAACACTGATATGTGTTATTGTTTCCATGGCAGTTATTATGCTGCTTATTGCAATTAAAATGAACAAATCATACCTTGCAGCTAATGAAGCCTATGCCGAGCTTGACAGATTATTTTACTCCTTCATAGATATTTTCAGAGATTACAAAACAGGCAAGGAAATAAGACTTTACAAAGAGCAGGAATTAATCAACCATATTGCAACGGATAAAATACTGAATGACGGCGAAAAAACACTGAAAAAGATTTCAATGAAAACTGCCAAAACAAGTTCCTTTGTTGCCATTATGGGTGCGGCAGTCAGCTTTGGTGTTTACCTGTTTATTGGTGTTAAAGGACTTTACGGGCTCTTTGACATTGGTAATTTAGTTCTTTACTGCGGTGCTTTTATGCAAATTATTAACGGTGTTATGCAGCTTGCAAATACGCTTGGCAAGCTTGTTGAAATACTGCCGCTTGCCAATGTCTATTTCACCATTATTGAATCAACTGATGATAAACGCTACGGCGAAAAAGAGCTTAATCAAGATAAAATTGAAATTGAATTCAGAAATGTATCTTTCAGATACCCCGGCAGTAAGAATTACGCACTTAAAAATGTTAATTTGCATATTAAAGACGGTAAACACCTTGCTGTTGTGGGCAGAAACGGAAGCGGAAAAACAACCTTTATCAAGCTGATGTGCAGACTTTATGATGTTACTGAGGGTGAAATTCTTATTAACGGCATAAACATTAAGGATTACACAAAAGATAGCATAATCAAGCTTTATTCCGTTGTTTTTCAGGATTTTCAGATGTTTTCACTTGAGCTTTACAAAAATGTATGCACAAGTGAGAAATACAGCAAGGATAAACTGTACAGCTGCCTTGAGCAGGCGAACATTAAAGCGCGCGTTTTGAATATGCCGCAAAAAGAAAACACCTATCTTTACAAAAACATTGATAAGGCAGGCATTGAAATTTCGGGCGGCGAGGCACAGAAGCTGGCACTTGCACGAGCGTTGTACAAGGACAGCCCTGTTGTTATTCTTGATGAGCCGACTGCAGCGCTTGACCCTGTTGCGGAAAATGAAATATACAACCGGTTCAATTCCTTTGTTCAGAATAAAACAGCAATTTATATTTCTCACAGGCTTTCAAGCTGTGCCTTCTGTGATGACATAGCTGTGTTTGAAAAGGCAGAGCTTGTTGAATTCGGAACACACAGAGAGCTTATTGACAGCGGCGGCAAATACTTTGAACTATGGAATGCACAGGCAAAATATTATACTGAATAAACAAAAAAGAGAGGTAACAAAGTTACCTCTCTTTTTATACAATTTCAATTGAACTGCCGGTATCCTTGATTTTTACAAAGGTGGGATGTTCACAGCCTGTTTTATTCGGGGTGTGGAAGGTCAGCATTAAACCATCCTTACTACCAAACACCATTCCGTGACCGCCGTCATCTGTAATAAGCGGCGGAAGGTGCACAAAATTGCCGTTTATTTCACCATTATTCGATTTAGCAAGACACTGCGCATACTGATGATTTATAAAGGTAGACCATACCATAAGCAGTTCACCGTCTGACGTTCTGTACATAAACGGACCGTCGGTAATGTAATGCTCACCCTGCGGCTTTTCATCAATATAATAAGGTGATGAACCGCTGAAAAGATATACAGGCTCTCCGATGCTTTCGCTTAAATCATCATTCAGCTTAATAAAGCAAACTGTTCCGTCAACTATCTGCGTATGCTCATGGCAGAAAGCAAGATAAGGGTCTCCGTTTTTATCAACATAAAGCGTGCCGTCAAGGCATTCCCAATCCTGCGGTGTTAATGCCTTTTTGCTGTGCGGCTTAAACGGACCGAGCGGACTGTCTGCTCTGAGGGAAAAGGTGCCTCTTAAACCATTATCGCGTGTAAATGTGGCAAGCATATAATAAGCATCTTTATATTTATGCACTTCAGGTGCCCAGTTAACCTCTCTGTTCAAGCCGAATGCATCAGAGTTAAAACACGCTTTCGGCTTACTCCAATCAACAAGATTATCCGAAACATAAACGTCAAACCCGCCTGTTTTTTTGCCGAAATCAGCAGCCCTTGTACCATACATATAATACTTATCGTTCTCAAACAAAACAAACGGATCTCTTATGTTAATATCTTTTAAATTCATAATTACTCTGCCTTAATTTTTTTATTAACTGCAAAATGAAGAACAACCGTGATAATCATAAGCACAACTGCTGCATAAAAGCCGCCGAAATTGCAGATTGTTATTCCCGCAGCAGCCGCTGCTATACCAACACCTGCAAAAGCAATTATGCCTGCCACAGAAAAAACAATGTTTCTTATCAAGCCGTTTTTCGTGTATGAAAACAGAGAAACCACAAGATTAACAAGTGCAAACACAATAGCCAAAGCAAAGCAAATTAAGCAAAGCAAAAGTGCCTTATTACCAAAAACATCACTTGAAGATGATATTACCTGTTTAATAATTGAAACAAGTGTTAAATTGGTTTCATTAAATTTAAAGGTTGGCATAAGAAGTGCCACAACAGGAACAAAAAATGAAAGAAGCCTTAATATTGCAGGAAGAGAGCCTATTGCGGATTTCTTAATTCCGTCTGTAAGCTTTCCAACAGCAGCCCATTCCTCTTCTGCCTTTGCTGCATCCTCCTTCAAGCGGTTATCAAAATCATAATACATCAAATTTGCACCGCAGTGAGGACAGCTCTGCTTAAAATAGAATGCACCTATTTTTTTATCACATTTCGGACAATTACTCATTTTCATCCACCTCCTGTGAAACTTCTTTTGAAAGATTTTCTCTTCTTTCTTTAAGATCTGCACGAATCTGTGCAAGCTTTTCCCCTCTTAAATCATAGAAAAGATACGGAATAACTGAAATCAAACCAAGAATATGCGGCACAAGAATATATAATGCCCATATCCATAAATCCGTATTATCACCCATAATTGTTTTCGTTTCAGTTGAAGAAATCTGAACAAATGAAAGTCCGATGAGCGGCAATAAAGCTGTTCCGATTGAGGTAGAAACAGAGCCTGTGAGTTTGCCGAGGAATGTTAAAACAGAGAAGCTTACACCCTCATTTCTTTCGCCTGTTTTCCATTCCATATAATCAACCGTATCACCAATCATTTCTGTTGGAATAACCATATTAATGGTGTTAAAGAAGCTGAAAATAAAATTCTGAATCATAAGAAGAATTGAAACAACAAGTACATTTGAATTAAAGAATTTCAAGCCGAGAACAAACACAAGAACTCCCGTTATCAAGCGGCAGCTTAAATTCAGTATAACAATCTGCCTGTTGTCAAATTTCTTTTTCAGCTTCGGAATCAGAAGATATGTAAGGAAGCCGAATATTGTTCCGGGCAGGTTAATCCAAAGCACCGCCGAGTTAAGATTAAGAACCTCTGAATAATAGTATGTCTGGAATACACTTGCAAGACCGCCGAGTGTACCGATAAGATTTGAGCATATAATCAGAAGGAGCGGCTTGTTCTTAAACAGAACCTTGAAGCCATCAATAACGGAGGGTTCTTTAACTGTCTGCACAACTCTTTCCTTTGTTTTCCAGCCTGCAAGTGAAAACAGACCCATACCGAGTGTGCCTGCAATGATTGCAAGAATAAGGAAATCCTGTGAAAGAGTAAGCTTCCATTTGCCGTTATTACTTAAGTCCATCATAACAACAAGGAAGGTTGGTGATAATCCGCCGACAATGCTTGAAATAAATCTTGCAGAAGATATTGCCCTTGTTCTGTCGTTCGGATTAGGAGAAATTGCCGTGCTTAAACTCCAGAACGGAACATCGCCCAGGGTATAGAAAAATTCCCATATAAAATAAGAAATATACATATATACTATTTTTACGGTAGTTGATTTTGCATCTGCAAGTATTTCAGGACCTGCAAAAAGCATTATCGTTGTAATTGCCAGCGGAAGCGGAACAAGAATCAGATACGGGCGAAGCTTACCATAGCGTGTTCTTGTTTTATCAATAATACTTCCCATAAGCGGATCATTTACTGCATCCCATATACCAAGGAACAGAATCATTGTTGAAACCGCTGCTGCAGGAATACCAAAAACCTTTGTGAAGAAAAGTGAAAGATAGCCGCCTGCTACAAGGTTATAGCCAAATACCTGCCCGGCATTTGCAAAGCCATAGGCAAGGTTTTCCTTAACCCCTACATAGCGTATTTCCTTTGTTTCTGAATTTGCCATGTTACCCCTCCGAATTTTTAAA
>CAJTMQ010000056.1 GCA_910577215.1 uncultured Eubacterium sp.
TCAAATATTATACTTGCTAAGTGCAAACAAAATGTAATAACAAATAAAACAAGATATGAAACGATAACAGAATAATAAAAAACAATATGATATTTGGGTATTTCTGTTCGGAATCTGCTATAGCAAAACCATTCCTTAAAGGTCATACCTTTTTTTCTTTTTCTTATTGCACTGTTATTCATTAAATAATCAACTATTCCCGTCATTACCAAACGCATATAACAAAAAAAGTAAATTAAACATAGAAATACAATTAACAAAGATACTGCCACTTATATACCCCCTCTAATACTTCTAATGCGATTTATTCCATACCTAGTTGCAGAGAACGCTGTATCTACTATAACATCTTTAGCAACACCCCAGAAATATGATTTATAAAACGAGTTAAATGTATTTTTCACATAATATGAAGTAGCTTTGATTGCTTCTTTACCGTAAACTTTTAAGCCGTGATGCGTACCAGCATTAATCGTTCTTTTTATAGTATTCTTTCCAAGATTAGTCAACCGTTTAGATCCCGATCCCTTTCCGCCTATAGCAGCTGTAACTCCACCAACAACGCCATCAATAACCACTTCTTTAATGCTTATTTTTGTGAAATTAGTCTCAAAACCTTGTTTTAAAGCACTTTCTGCTGCGGATATAGCTGTATTTGCAGCAATAGTTAAACCTAATCCTACTCCGGTACACGCCAATCCGCCGCTTATTGCACCTGATGCAGCACTAATACCTATAGCAGCCCAGTTAATTTCCTCACCACTTACTTTCTGTGATATAGCTTCAGATACTGCACCGATTGCTGCACCGATTGCTGCACCAACCACAATATGCCAAATTTCTCCGCCGTCATCTGCACGCATAACAGGATTATTACCACAATATGCAAACATATTTTTATCAAGTATATTCTGTCCTGTCTGCACATACCCATCCGCATTGATAAACCTGCACATATCAGGACTGTAGTATCTTGTATTAAGGTAATACAGTTCTGTATCAGAATCGTAGTAGTAACTACGGTAACGGATTGGGTTAGCGTTTGCAATATCCGTATTTGTTCCTGTTACTTCAAGTAGTTTGCCCCATGCATCATACTGGTAGTTTGCTATTACCTTGCCGCTTGAATCAGCTATTGCAGTTACATCATTCTGTGCATTCTTGATGTAGTAATACTCTTTGCCGTTGTAGGTAAAACCGAAGGCATCACCGTTGTTGTCGTACATAAATACAGTGGTGGTGTTCCCTGTCTTCTCACCTGCAAGAATTGAACCGTTGTAGTAATATTCAGTTTTTGTTCCGTTAACTGTTTTGGATATTCGCTGTCCGTTTCCGTTATAGGCATAAATGATTGTGTTGATTTCATTATACTTTTATTTGTTTATGCGGTCAAGAGTATTATTATTAATTATGACTGATTTGAAATCACCTCACAATTGTGAAATATATTCACAATTGCAAAACAGAGGTACATTCCTGTTATTTAAGGATGTACCTCTTGATATTGCTTTAACATTTGTGAATTGTTTTCACATAAATTTGACATATGGTGTTGTCCCCTGGTGTTATTATCAAAACATAGTATCACATACTAATTTGTATTATTCAATTACAAATAGACCATCCCATGTTCCGATATAAATTCTCTCATCAATTATATTAGCAGCACTTCCATATACACAATCATAACGATTTAATAAAACTCTTTTTTCAATATCATAAACAAACACTGCATTTGAAAAAACGAGAATTAAATTGTTTTTCGAAGAAACACTCATACTCACAAAATATCCGCAGTCAGGATTATTAAAGCGATTAACAGAATCAAGCATATATCTTTCTTTCGTATATATATCTGCAATCTGCATATTGCTTAACAAAACGGAGTGTGAATTAATTAGACGTTTTGGGAAAATACCATTTTCAAAATCAAAGGCAATTTCAGATTCAATTTCAAGACTGTCAACATTAACAGTTTTAAATATACAATTTGTTTTTTCATGCTTACTGCGACGTGTTTTAACAAACAAATAAAATGCTTTTCTGCTTTGAAAATCTACATTCCAAGAGTAACAATGAAAGTTACTATTTGACAAACAAACTTTTTCATAGGATTTTGTAAAAATATTATACTTTACAGCATATTTATTTTCATCTTTTAAAGAAAGTAAATCTAAAATAACACCACTTTCAATACAAAAAATCTTTCCGTCATGACTTGTGTTTTTTTTTTCGCGGCAATATCCTTTGTATTCAAGTTCCTGTGTTTCCAAATTAAATGCACCATATATACCAGTTGTAGTTTTTGCATAAACATACTGCTTATCCATTGAAATTGATGTTATATTTCGCATACCGGATAAGAAGCCACACACATTATTCGTCTTTCTATCAATAATACCAATTTTGTTAGCTCCGGCAAAAATATAATCATTATTATAGGCTATCGAGCCGCAACCAAACTTCAATACTTTTTTCATGAAATATCCCATCTTTTAACACCTGTTGCTTCAGCATACTCTATATCTGCTCGAATTTCAAGCAAAGCTGCTTCTACTTCAGCTGTATTTGTGCACGGTTCAAGTTTTGCATTTACATAATCATAATACGTTTTCGTATGCATTGATTTGTGTAACCCATGTGATATTGTTATTAAATTTTCAGGTGCAGTGGTTGGATTAATTTCCACACTTCGTAAAACCTCACGAGCAGGTGCAGCTCTCCAAGCGGCTTTAGCTACTATATGATGCACCCTTTGGTCACTATCTTTGGCTTTTCGCTTTTCAGCAGATTTTTCTTTTGCTTTTGAAACAGTATTACTCACACTATTACTAATAGCATTTACTGCTGATTGCATTCCTTGCATAACCTGCGGCTGTGTAAGTGCATAGCAACAAACAGTTAAAGTGGTCACCAATATAATTACTGGAAGCATTTTAACCAATGCAGCTACCGCCGCCATTGCTAATCCCGATAAAGTGCCGTTTGAGTCTGTTCTGTTTATGGAATTATTTAAACAGTATGCAAACATATTTTTATCAAGAACACCTTGCCCCGTCTGCACATACCCATCCGCATTGATAAATCTGCACATATCGGGGCTGTAGTAGCGGGTGTTAAGGTAGTACAGTTCTGTATCGGAATCGTAGTAATAGCTTCTGTAACGGATTGGGTTAGCGTTTGCAATATCCGTGTTGCTGCCCGATATTTCAAGCAGTTTACCCCAGGCATCGTAATGGTAGTTTGCAACTACCTTTCCGCTTGAATCAGCTATTGCAGTTACATCATTCTGTGCATTCTTGATGTAGTAATACTCTTTGCCGTTGTAAGTAAAGCCAAAGGCATCACCGTTGTTGTCGTACATAAATACAGTGGTGGTGTTCCCTGTTTTCTCACCTGCAAGAATTGAACCGTTGTAGTAATATTCAGTTTTTGTTCCGTTAACTGTTTTGGATATTCTCTGTCCGTCCCCGTTATAGGCATAAACGGTTGTGTTATCTCCGTTGGTTAACTGTGCAAGCTGTCTGCCGTTCCAAGAGAACTCTTTACTGCCAATGGTTAACGGATTGCCTATTGTATCATAGGTTATTGCCTCTCCGTTGTAGTCTGTGAGTAAATCTTTCCATACAGAGTCAGTATAGTTCCACGTTTTAGTTGATAACGCTTCCCCTAATTCACCTGCTGTATACGCATATTCCTTAGCTGAGGTTATATTGCCGTTTATGTAGGTATAGGTATAGCTCTTTCCTGCTTTCTGGTCGTTCACACGGACAAGCTGGTTTAATTCGTCGTAAACATAGCTTGTTTTGTATGTTCCGTCATCTGCAGTTTTAATATTACCGATATTATCGTAATTGTAAGTATATGTTCCTGCAGGTGTTGTGATACTTCTTAAACGTGTTGTTGTTCGTGTTGCACCTATATCCGGATATGAATAGGTTGTATTGAACGAGCCTGTCTTTTTGTCCGTAAGCCTGCCTAAGCCGTCATACGTATAGCTTACCTTTTCCTTGCCGTTCCACGTTACACCGTAGATACAATCCGGCATCTGACCGTTTGACAGATTGCCGTAGCGGTAGCCGATTGTCTGCGTGCCAAGCGGTGAAAAATGCTTAACGCCTGTTAAGTAATTTGTTTTATTCGCATACGTGTAATCCGTTGAAGAACGCAGTGTTCCTCCGCTGGTTTTTGTGCCCGTGTACTCACGCTGTGATACAATACGGTCTGCAAGGTCATACACAAAGCGGGTGTTTGTATTGGTGTAATAATCGGTAATCTGTGCAACATTTCCGTTATTTCCGTATAAATACGTCACCCTTTTACTGTTATCTCCATTATACCTTTTTTGCGTTATCCGGTCAAGACTATCATACGTGAAATCGTAATAATTTCCGTTGCCGTAGGTTTGCTTTGACATAAGGCCTGCACTGTTGTACTGCATAGAGGAAAGTGTTTTCCAGTCTGTTCCGTTGCCCACCTTGTTTGCGGTTGTTCTTCCGAAGGCATCATATGTAAAGCTGTATTTTACACTGCCGTTTACGTTTATGGCTGTGAGCCTGTCCTTACTATAGGAATAGCTGTTTTTCATGCCGCCTGCGGTTACGGAGGTTAAAACATTGTTTTTTTCGTTATATGTGTAGCTTGTGGCATTACCGTTTGCATCGGTTACAGACTGCAGTGTTCCCTTCTTTTCATCATATGAATAGTTGGTTACTGCTCCCACCTCATCCTTTAAGGTTTTGAGGAAGTTTCCGCTGTCTGTATAGGTTGCTTCGGTTATTATCATTTTTTCTTCCGTTTTTTCAACAGGATAGAAATACCACTTCTGGCTTTCCTTCAGGGCTGTTTTTGTGCATGAATTCTGACGGATTTTTCCTGTTGTGGCTATTTCCTGTGAATCATACTGGGCATCAAGGCATTTTGCATAATCCGTTGTGCCTGTGAATATACCGAAGGTTCCGTCACTCTGTTTTACAAGCTTGAATTTCTGCGCCTTGACTGCATGATTAATTGTGTACAGCTGCAGATATGCCCCATTATCCTTTGAACCCGAACGCACATCAAGGGTCATTGACGGATATTTTGCAGAAACAAACTCATACACATCTGTTGTGCCTGATACCGCTTTTGCTTCCCAATACTGCGTTGCGGTTGCAGAACTATACCGCCTGGTAAGTGCATCATCTCCTCTATTTCCCGTATCTCCGCAGTTTATTGAAAAACCTGAGTAAGCGTTTACAATTAAATATTTCTTTCCGCTTTCAATTTGTGTTGCGGGCTTTCGTGAGCGTGTTTCGGATTTTATTACATTTCCGTTATCATCGTAGGCGAAATAATACTCCAGTCCGTCTGATGACAATGCATAATATGGCTGCTTTTTATTGTTATATGTATACATATATTTGCTGCCGGACGGATTAAGCATTTTTGCCATCTGATTGCCGTAATACGAAAAGCCGGAATTTGTTTTTGCCAAATCCACTACTGATTTTACATTTCCGTCGCTGTCATAATCATAGGTCTGGCCGTACTGTTCTTTATAGCAGAACGCTCCTGTCTGATAAGCGGCATTTACATTATGATTGTAGGAAAGTGATACCGCAACACTTGTGTAATCAGCGGGAACAATAAATTTTGCTGCCAGGAACTGCCACTTATCCTTAATATCGGCATTAAACGGCTTCCTCAGAGCACCAAGCCATTTTCCGTTTGCATCATAATACTCAAACAGAAGTTCAAAATCAGGCTTATATGAATCATTATCCTTAGTTTTATTAATAGGTGCGGAAAAAGCATATGCCCACATTCCCACACTGAAAACATCATTCTTTTTGCCCGGTGCATAGATATACTGCTTAATAATCTTGTTTTTATTTTCTATTGAGCCGGTCAGCTTAGCACAGTTTGAAAAGCCGGAAAGACCTGCATAAGTTGTTGTGATTTCATTGGAATCAAAGGTTTTCCACCCTGTTAAACCATTGATAAATGCTGAATTCTCCACAAGGTTGCAGCTGCTTGCACCTGCACTTTTTTCAAGCTGAATATCATCAAACCATACTGTTCCGCTTGCGTTCGGACCAAAGCCCATTGTTGCACGAACAGTACCGCCCGACGGCACGGTAAAGGTTACACTTCTGCGTTCCCAACCATTGGTTTTAGTTGTTTTTTCAATATTTTCATGTGAGATGTATGTGATGTTTGAATCAAGAATTTCTGCAAACATCTGTACACCGTCACCCGGAATTTCAGCTCCGTTTGTGTTGATGTACGCAGACAGCGTATATGTTCCTGCGGGCAGATTGCTTACAGTCTGCACTGCATTTACACGCCCTGTGTTTGAAGCAGTTTTTGATACCTTAACAGAGTTTTTGGTTAGGTTATACTTGCTGCTGTCTACCGTAACAGAAGCACCTGCGGAATCATTGGTATAAATCCAGAAGCCTTCATATCCCCTTGTAAAACCTGGGTTTTTTACATAGTTTGTTGTGGTTTTAAGCACACGTGATTCCGACAGCAGCTTATTTGCCTTATTGCTTGTGCTGTTGCCGCCTGAATATTCAAAAAACTGTGCAGAGCCGTCTGTGTTTGAAACCGTACCTGTTGTCTGACCGAAATCGTTAAACTGATATGTATAGCTTCGGTTTTGCAAATCGGTAATTGTTGTTTCATTCTGCTTATATGAAAAGCTGTATTTTTCAAGCAGATTACTGTCTGATGTGCCCCAGTTTATTGAAGAAACACGCTTTTGCGATGAAGAATCATAGTTAATTTTGGTGCGTGTACCGTCAATTCCTGTGATTTGCTGAACTAAATTATTGCTGTTATATGATAATTCAACCTTTTCACCATCTGCAAAAAGAATTGTACCTAATTTAAAATTAGGGCTTGAAAAGCTTGTTTTCCTGCCTGCGGGGTCTGTTATTGCAGTAACCAGCTTAGCATTGTCCTTATGATATGTGAAGGTATATGCTCTGCCCGCACCGTCAATAATCTGTTTTATTCTTCTGACACTGCTTACCGTTTCATATGTAACCTTTGATGAAATATTTGCGGCACTCGTTATCTGATTAATACATCCCGAACTGTCAAAATACATTTTGTTGTTATCTTTATCAGTAACAATATATTTTGTCGTTGGTACATCTTTATCCGAGCCTACGGTAATAACCTTCAGGGAATAGCCCAAGCCATCCTCATCCTTGCCGTTGGTTTCGGAATTGTTTGCGAAGTAAAACCAATGCTTTGTTCCGTCTGCATCATTCAGGTAATATTTATATCCGTTATTCCATAATTCTCCGCTTTCCTGTTTAATGAATATATGGTAATTTGTCTGAACAGAATTTCCTAAATTAGAGTATGCAACAGTTGACTGATTTGAATTATATATAACCGACAGGTCAACAGGCATAAGATTTCCGCCGTTATCCTGTGTGATTGGTTGTGTATATATAAAGTTACCGTTATAGTTATTTACACTTGCAGAACCGCCGCGTCCTGCTGTGATATTGGTATATGACCAATAGTCCTCATAGCCGGTCATATTTCGGTAGCTAATAAGCATTATAGGGCGATTCTGGTAATGCGTTGTAAAATAAGTAGAATAAAACCATGCCTTTGCCGGAGCGGTTTTGGTTGTTGACAATGACACACCGTAATTAGGATACTCACCCGAATACCAGCCGCGCACGATGTCAGTAATTTCAAATTCACAGAATTTGTCTGTTGCTGTTGTTTCGGTAAGCACCTTATAATCCGTAATGCGGTTTTCACCATGCGGACCATTATTCCATGTAACCCTATCCTGATCCCAGTTCTCAATCAGTCTTTTAACATCAACTGTCAGTCCAAGCTCACATTTCATCAGACCTACGTTAAGTCTGGCGTCAACAACCTTATCGGCAATACCCAGTTTTGGCAAATCGGTAAACTTTATATAGCTTTCAGTTTGTCCGTAGCCGTAAATATTGCCTACATACAGGCTGCCCATATCATTTGTGCTTGTGTGTTTTTTTGTCGTAAATGATCCTTGCTATTAATTTCCTCACGGTTCTATTTTAATTCTAACCTTATTACATTCTCTTTTTGTTTGAGATAAAATGCATAAAGAAAAAGCACTTCATACGAAGTGCTTTTAATGGAGGCACCACCCAGATTTGAACTGGGGAGTGGAGCTTTTGCAGAGCTCTGCCTTACCACTTGGCTATGGTGCCGAATATAATGGGCACTAATAAATTTAGTGCCCGATGGAGCGGATTACGAGGCTCGAACTCGCTACCTCCACCTTGGCAAGGTGGCGCTCTACCGGATGAGCTAAATCCGCATATAACTGGTGCTTCCGGTCGGAATCGAACCAACGACACGAGGATTTTCAGTCCTCTGCTCTACCAACTGAGCTACAGAAGCACATGATGGCGACCCGGAACGGACTTGAACCGTCGACCTCCTGCGTGACAGGCAGGCGTTCTAACCAGCTGAACTACCGGGCCATACTTCACATAAGCTATTGCCTATGTGAGTTGGTGGGAACAACAGGGCTCGAACCTGTGACCCTCTGCTTGTAAGGCAGATGCTCTCCCAGCTGAGCTATGCTCCCATTAATTGCTAACCGCAACGCTGATTATAATACTATATCTTTATATAAAAGTCAACACTTTTTTTAAATTTTTTTTATTGAATTCTCTTTATTATATTATTTATGTCGCCAGATGTGAAAATATGCACCTTATCACAAAAATGACATTCAACTTTTGTATCTTCCTTACTCTCTGCCATTTCCTTTAAAGAATCAATACCTGTTGAAATCAAAGCAGCTTCTACTCTTTCGCGTGAGCAGTTACATTTATAAACCGCTTCTGATTCATCAAGCTTGTCAATATCTATTCCCTGTAACGCTCTTTGAGCTATTTCATCAGCATTCATACCGTCAGCCAGCATCTGTGTAATAGACGGAATATCAGAGAGTGCTTTTTCGATTAAAGATATAGTTTCTTCGGGACAGCCAGGCAGAAGCTGAATTATAAATCCGCCTGCACAGTTAACGGTTAAATCGGGATTAACAAGAACACCGAGTGCACAAACAGACGGTGTCTGCTCCGATACGGCAAAATAGTTGGTTATATCTTCTGCAATTTCACCGCTTACAATTTCAGTAGTACCGATAAATGGCTCTTTTAAGCCGATATCTTTCATTACATACAGATAGCCGCTTGAGCCTACTGCTCCTTTAACATCAAGCTTTCCTTTATCATTCAGAGGAATTTCAACAATTTTATTCTGAACATATCCCCTTGCATTTCCGTTGCTGTCTGAAACAGCGATAAATGAACCTGCAGGACCGTTGCCGTTCAATCTTAAAGTAACAGAATCATCTGCTCCTTTAAGCATAACCCCCATCATGGATGAAGCAGTTATAAGTCTGCCAAGAGCGGCTGTAACAACTGCTGACGGCTGATGAATTTTTTCCATTTCACGCACCATTTCCGTTGTGTTGGCAGCAATTACAAATGCACTGCCGTCCTGTGTAATATATCTAACAATATTTCCCATAGTTTATTTCCTTCTGCAAACAAAATAAATACGTTCTGAGGTGCTTTCGGGTTTGTTAAATGAAATATCATCATAAATTCCCAAAACCTCAAAATAAGGGCTCAGAGCGTCTTCTAACACCTCAGCACTATAAGCTGTTTCAATAAATTCCTCGGAATATCTGTCATAATTATTTCCGTTGAATACGAAAAAATCCAGCATAATTCTTACTCTGTTACCCTCAAGCAGCTCATTATCCCAAGATAAAAAGTAATCATCTTCATCAAAAACAAAGCTGTTATCGGCAAGAATGTTATTATGCTTATAAACTGTATTAATATCAAAAATAAAAATTCCGTTATTATTTAATGAATTATAAACACATTTAAAGGTTTCCTTAACTTCGTAAATATCATTAAGATGATTTATTGAGTCAAGATTGCACATACAGGCATCAACAGTTTCTGCAAGGCTGAAATTCTGCATTTCCGATTTAATGAAAGAAATTTCACCTTTAGCTTTAAAATCAGCAGCAGAAAGCATTTCATCGCTTAAATCAATTCCGATTACATTATAGCCCTTATTCTTCATATGCAGGCTCATTGAACCTGTTCCGCAGGCTAAATCAAGTATTGTACTGCCCTGCCTGATTCCGTATTCATTAAAAAAGTCAGAAATGTAATCACTTCTGACCTTATAATCAACATTTTCAGTTAGCTCATCATAATGAAGAGCAAAATAATTATACATCTTCTGTTCCTTTTAATCTTTCAAAGATTTTATCATACCCGTCGCAACCATACTGAAGGCTTCTGTTAACTCTGCTTATTGTTGCAGTCGACGCCCCCGTTTCATTAACAATATCTGTATAAACAGATTTTTCGGACAGCATTTTTGCAACCACAATACGCTGACCTAATGTTCTCAGCTCCTGAACAGTGCATAAATCTTCAAAAAAATCATAGCATTCCTCAATATCCTCTAACTGAAGAATTGCATTAAAAAGAAATTCAAGATTTTTATCATCTCTTTTAAGCG
>CAJTMQ010000057.1 GCA_910577215.1 uncultured Eubacterium sp.
ATTCTGAACGGCAAAAAGAAAATCTCAGACTGCGAAGAATTAGTTATGTCTGAAAATGAAAAGTTTGTTTTTCAGATTGCTGTATTGCCAAAGGAGAACTGCACAGTAAGCAAGATAAGCTGCAGCAGTGAAGCAGATGTGTTTTGTGTGAACACGGATATTGTTGATAAATTCGGTAAAAAGGGCAAAAAGAGCATTGAATTAAAGAACAACGAAATTCAACCGCTGTTTTTTGTTGCAGATGCAAGCGGCAGGGCAGGCTGCAGGCTTGAATGTAAAATATCAATTGTCACTGATAAGGGCAAGTATTCATTTTCTGTATATTTTAGTGTTAACGATGAGGCTGTTGAAAATTACGGCTATAATGACATTTGGAGTCTTTCAAGGCTTAACTGGCTCAATTCAGATTTGTTCATTGATGATACTGTTCCGAAGCCGTTTGAATCTCCGCAGCTTAACGGCAGAACAGCTTCAGTGATTGGAAGAGAGTTTGAATTTTCCGCCAGCGGACTTCCTGTTCAGATTCATTCAAAATTTGATGAAGCCGTTCAGGTTACGGATAAAGTGCAGAAAAGTCTTTTTTATAAGAAAGCAGAATTTGTTATAAACGGCAGTTGTGTTCCTGTCGGCAAAACAGACAGTCAAGTTTATAATAACAGAATAGAAAGTGTAACTGCTTGTGAAAATGATGATTACACGGTACGTATTTCATCAACGCTCAGATATGAGGGAATGATTGAATATTCGGTTGAAATAACACCTAAAAGAGATTTTATAAGTGATGATGTATCTCTCAGCTTTTTTGTTTCACCCGCTAACTCCGTTTTAATGCACGGCTTGGGCAAAAGAGCAGTAAAGGCGGAAAGCTTTACAACTAAATGGGATAATCAGAAACAGCAGGACAGCTTATTTATAGGCAGTGTTAACTGCGGAATGAGAATAAAATGGAAAGCAGAGAATTATATCCGCCCGCTTGTGAACATATTTTATAAAAATCTGCCTCTTGCAGTGCCGAAAGAAACCTGGGATAATTACGGTAAAGGTAAAATATCCGTAAGCACATCAGAACAAGGAACACAGATATGTGCCTCAACAGGCAGTTTTGAATTTAAAAAGGGAGAAGCAAGGCATTTTGATTTTGAAATTCATTCAACACCGCTTAAGGCCATTGATTATAAAAAAGCATTTTCTGTAAGATACAGCCACAGCAATGAACTCAGGGATGAAATAAAAGAGATAAACGAGGCGGCTGAAAAAGGGCTTACCCACGTTATTTTTCATCAGGGCAATATGATAATGCCGTTCATCAATTATCCGTTTTATGAAACAGAGCGGCTGAAAAATGCGGTTGACTATGCCGCAAAGAAAAATATAGGCATAAAGCTGTATTATACAGAGCGTGAGCACAGCAATCATATGGCGGAAACCTTTGTATATAAAGCACTTGGTGATGAAATAATACTCCGCAAAAAGGGTGTAAGCCATTCGTGGCAGAAAGAAAAGCCGCAGTGGTTGATAGATAATTTCGGTGAGGATATTATTCCGGGATGGTTTGTAAAATACAAGCACGGCAAGTATAAGAATGATCATGATATTTCCTTTATTGTTAAGCCTGATACAAGGCTTGATAATTACTATGTTGAGGGTCTGAACTGGCTTGTTCAAAATATCGGAATAAAGGGGATATATATTGATGATACCTCACTGGACAGAACAACGCTTGAACGTGCAAGAAAGGTTTTGCAGCAGACCGACGGTCTCATTGATATGCATATGTGGAACCATGAGGAGGTGCGTGCGGGGGATGTAAGCTGTATGAATCTGTATACGGAAATTCTGCCGTACTTAGACAGTGTCTGGCTTGGTGAGGGCTTCTTTTATAAAAAGTATTCCCCTGAATATATGCTTGCAGAGGTAAGCGGTATCCCTTATGGCTTAACGGGGCAGATGCTTGAGGGCGGCGGTGATTTCCATGCAGGTATGCTTTACGGAATGAATAACCGTTACGGCTGGGGTTATAAAAATGCCGTTCATATGTATAAGGTGTGGGATGATTTCGGAATAACCGAAAGCAGAATGCTGGGCTATTGGCACAGAGAAAATCCTGCTTCAACAGATAATAAAAATGTTCTTGCAACTGTTTACCTTAAAGAGGATAAAGCACTTATCTGTCTTTATAACTTCTCTTTCAAAAGAGAAAAATTCAGGTTGAAACTGGATAAAAGACTTCTTTCGTTCGATATAAGTGACGCATTAAAGATTAAATTTGGTAAAGACAGTAAACGAAGAATAAATATAGATAAGACTTTTTCTCTCGGTAAACGAAAGGGAATTATACTTGAAATTTCAAAATAACGGAGTGAAATTATGATTGATGAATATCTGAAAAAAGTTGATACAGTAATTGACAACGGCAGATACAAAGCGGATTGGGAATCTCTTTGCAGTCACGAAACACCGAAATGGTATCGCAATGCAAAATTCGGAATTTTTATCCATTGGGGAATTTACAGTGTTCCTGCGCACGGAACAGAGTGGTACTCCCGAACGATGTATGATAAAATGCATCCCGATTATAAGTTTCATATTAAAAACTTCGGAAATCAAAAAGATTTTGGTTACAAAGACTTTATTCCTATGTTCAAGGGAGAGTATTTTAACGCCGACGAATGGGCTTCTCTTTTTAAAGAGAGCGGTGCTAAATATGTTATGCCTGTTGCAGAGCATCATGATGGTTTTGCAATGTATGATACAAAGCTGAACCGTTGGAATTCTGTTAATATGGGACCGCATCGTGATGTTGCAGGAGAAATAAAGGCTGCCTGTGAAAAGCAGGGACTTGTATACTGTGCATCAAATCATAGGGCAGAGCATTATTTCTTTATGAATATGGGCAGAACAATAGACAGCGATGTAAACGATGAAGAATTTGCTGATTTTTATGGACCTGCTTATTACAGCAAGCATTTTCATTCTTTCAGAATGGAAACAAATGTAAGAACAGAATCGCCTACAGAAGAATTTTTAAAGGATTGGCTTGTGAGAAACTGCGAGTTTATAGATCGTTATCAGCCGGGCGTAGTTTATTTTGATTGGTGGATACATAATAAAGCCTTTAAGTCCTATCTTCAGAAATTTGCCGCATATTATTATAATCGGGCAGAGGAATGGGGCAAGGAGGTTTCAATAAATTATAAGCATAATGCTTTTCCGCCGAATTGTGCAACCTTTGATGTTGAGCGTGGTGCATTAAAGGATATATCTCCTGTTCCGTGGCAGACCTGCACTGCTGTTGCAAAAAATTCATGGGGATATACGGAAAATAATAAATTCAAATCCGTTTATCATATTGTGTGCGATTTGATTGATATTGTAAGTAAAAACGGAATGATGCTTCTTAATGTAGGACCAAAAGCCGACGGAACGATAACAGAGGAGGAAACGGCTGTTCTCAAGGGTATCGGAAAGTGGCTGTCTGTTAATGGTGAGGGAATTTATGATACCATTCCGTGGAAAGTCTTTGGTGAGGGCAAAGCTAATGTAAAAGACGGCTTTTTCCAGGATAATAAGAATAAGGGATATACTGTAAAGGATTTTCGCTTTACGTATAAAAAGGGTGCAATCTATGCTTTTCAGATGAAACCGTGTAAGAACAAAATCGTTAAAATGAAAAGCTTTAAAACAATCAATGCAGATTTACTTGTAAAAAGCGTAACGCTGCTTGAAACCGGCAGTAAGCTTTACTTTGAAAGAAATAAAAAATGTATGGTAATCAGGCTTCCCGAAAATATTAATTCGGATTTGCCGTTATGTTTTAAAATTGAACTTGAATAAATAGATAATGGGGTGTAATTTATGAAAAAATATGTGAAGGTTATTGCTTTGGCGGCAGCAGTGTTGTGTGCGTGTATTGTTTTATTTGTGTTTTCCTCCTGCTCTGCTTCAAAGGCTGATGATTGGAGGAGTGAGGGCTACGATTTGTCAGTTCCCATCCTTGGTGAAAACGGCTGGTATATGGTTTTTGAGGATGATTTCGACGGAACTGAATTGAATGAGGGCATAACCTTTGGTGACGGATACACAGGCAGTAAAGAGATATGGACAGCTTCGCCTCACGCTGTAAGGTGGAACAGTGATGATGAAAGAAAGCCTGAGCAGTCCTCATACTGGTGTGATGAAATGGTAGAGGTTAAGGACGGAAATGCCGTTATTTATTCAAGATATGAGGATAATCATCAATGCAGCGGTGACTGCCCGCAGATAGGCAGGTTCTCAAGCGGAATTGAAACAAGGAAAATTACGGGTGATAACAACAATAATAAGGGCAGCAATGATGAACTGCTGTTTTCACAGGCTTTCGGTTATTTTGAATGCCGTGTTAAGCTTCCCGATGCAGACGGCTTGTGGTCAGCTTTCTGGCTTCAGTCCTCAAATCAGAGAAAGGTTGCGGCTGCAGGTGTAGACGGAACTGAAATTGATGTTTATGAAAGTGCGTTCAGAAAAAGCAGACAGAGCAAAACAGGGCATGCTCTTCTTTGGAACGGTTACGGAAAATATGCAGACAGCAGTGCGAAGCAAATTGAGCTTTCACAGGATTTGTATAACGGCTATCACACATATGCACTTAAATGGACCCCCGAATACTATGTATTTTATGTAGACGGTGAGGCCACATGGGCAACAATGGCAGGCGGAGTTTCGCACGTTGAGGAGTTTTTGCGTTTAACCGTTGAAATTGATGCAGGTGACGGCTGGGGACCTCACGGTCAGAAAATAGGTCAGTTTGACCATAACACGGAAAGTGAATTTCTGATTGATTATGTTAAGGTATGGCAGAATGAAAACTATGAGCAGTTTATCATTGATGATGCCTGCTTTGAGGGTTCACTTGATATGGATAACTGAATCAATTAATAAGACCGATAAAAAGGGGCGGATTATATATCCGCCCCTTAATGATTTATAATGTATCTTATAACTTCATAAAATCTTTTAGTATTTCTGTTGCAATTTTATCATATTTCTTTGAAAAACCATGCCTGCCATTTTCTATCGATTCAAATCTGACGTTTCTGGATGGAATGGCATTCTTATATGTTTCGTATGCCTTTTTTGCATAATTAATATTTACAATTTTATCTTTTGTCCCGTGAACAATTAAAACGTCTTTCTGATAGTTTTTAATTTCCTCAAAAGGATTTATTTTTATAACATCTTCTACATAACATTTTCCAAGTTTCATCGGGCCGCATCTTATTATTTTCGGCAAATTATTCGGATCAAATTTTGCAAATAGCATTTTTCCTTTATTTGCATCATCCGGAATACAGAGTGCAGGATAAAAAAGGACTAATTTATTTATATTATATTTTTCTTTTGCCGCAGCCAAAGCTGAAACAAATCCACCCTGGCTGCATCCCATAATGGTAATGTTTTTTCGGTTAGCATACTTTTTGCTGGCAGCATAAGCAATTACGCTTTCTATATCTCTGACCTCTGTCAGGACAGACATTTCAGTTGTTAAGCCATCACTTTTTCCTTTTATAACACTTCCGCCGCAAAAATCAAAAGTATAAGCTAAATACCCCATATTTGCTAACTCTATTGCATATTTTTTTACTGTATCCTGAAAGGCCATAAACCCGTGACAAACTATTGCTATTGGTAAGTTATTCCCTGTTGGTCTGTATTCAGTTCCGCGAATGGTAAGATTATCTCTTTTACATTCAAACAGTGTTTTGCTTATGTTATTTTCCTTATCTGCTTTAATTTTAAACATATTTATATCTCTTCTAAAATTTCTGTCAATTTCATAATTACATCTGCAATTTCCTGTGTTCAAGGCCCCAAGGTTTATAGGATGAATTCCGTTTGCTGCAATCGCTTTTGGCTCAATAGATGGCTGAGTTTCATCAGATTCCACTGCCGCTTTTAATTCTTATCACAGAAAGGTATTGTCTTTCAATTAAAGCCTGAATAAATTATACCATAGAATAAGCGGATATGCAATTGTTTGCATATCCGCCTGGGTTTTATGATTTTTTAACCGGTATCCATACCTCGCTTTTGTAATCGGGTGAATTCATAGCCATTGCCGTGTAAGCCTCAATATCCAGTTCATATGTGGGCTCATATGCTGCAATCGGAAAAATTTCAGATGAAATTTTATGCCATATTTTCTGCATAGCATCAGGCATAGGACCAATGCATTCAAACACAAGCCAGCTTCGTGCGGGAATTTTGTTTTTTCGGAATCCTTCAGGTACAATGCAGTTTTCGGCACAAGGGGATGCTATTGCATAATCAAACGATTTTTTATCCGTTCGGGTGTTGTTATAGCAAATGCCGAAAATAAATGTTTTGTCATTTGTTAATTCAAGCAGGGTCTTGACCGTGCCGTCTGCATGTGAACGCTCCCAGAATGCAGGAATTGTGTTTTTGTTTACGGAATCATCAATCTCCTGCGGTTCGCATTTTTCAAGCACATAAAATGCTTCCTTTTCAACAAGTTTGTAGTTCATCATACTACCGCCTTTCAATGTTAAACTCACGTACAGGCGAGAAAAGGTTATTAGCTTTGAGCCATCCTTCTTAGCTTCAAACGGTGTTATGCCGTGAAATTTGGTGAATGCTCTTGTAAAGCTTTCAGGTGAACTGTAGCCGTATTTCAATGCAACATCAATTACCTTGCTGTTCTTGGTGCAAAGCTCACTGCCGGCAAGAGTAAGACGCCTGTTGCGTATATATTCTCCAAGAGAATAGCCGCACAATACACCGAATATTTTCTGAAAATAATAACTTGATGCTGCAGCACATTTAGCTATTTCCCCATAATCGAGTTCTTCGGTTATATTATTTTCAATGTAATCAATTGCATTTTGTATTCCGCTTGCCCAATCCATAAAATCTCTCCCAACGTGTGATTCCATTGTAAAGCTTTTGAATTATTTTATCCTAACATTTTGTGCTCTCTTCTGCAAGAGGGCTGATAAACTTTGGTATTGCTATTTGTTTTTATTGGTAGTAAAATAAATTCAGATAAGATTATGAAAGGTGAATAATATGCTTGAATTTAGATATGACACACAACTGCTGATAGACGGAAAAAATCTTGATGAAGATGCAATCAACAGCTATTTTGTTAACAACTTTAAGGGCGATTGCCTGCTTGCAGTAGGGGATGAAGAACTGATAAAAATTCATTTCCATACTAATGAGCCGTGGAAGGTGCTTGAGTACTGTGCCTCACTTGGTGAAATATATGATATTGTTGTTGAGGATATGGACAGGCAGGAGCGCGGACTAAAAGGTTAATTGTATCATTTGTATTAAAAAAGGACGAGGTTGATTCCCCGTCCTTTTTTTGAGATTAAAGGATATGATGCTATGATTGGATAATCTGAAAATACATATACTTTTACATTAATTAAAAATCTTTTGCTGAATAAGGTATTCTAATACCTGCTGTTATGCTTTTGAATTCCTATGATTTTAATGAATCAATGCTGTTCAGCCATTCGTTTACATCACTGTGTGAGGTATCTGAAGAAAAGCGTTTTCCTTTAATCCAGCTTGTTCTGTCTGAACAAAGGCTGTGTAAATCAGTATCACTTGAACCGATACCGCTTGAATGTGATGTACAGAATGGAATAATTGTTTTGCCTGCAAAATTATAGCTTTCAAGAAATGTATTTATAATTCTCGGTGCCTGAGAATGCCAGATCGGATAACCCAAAATGATCGTATCATATTCATCCATATTCTTTACACTGCCTGAAATCGCAGGGCGAGCAGAAGGGTCATTCTGTTCTCTGTCAGCTCTGCCGTTTGTATAATATGCCAGATCCTCATCAGTGTAAGGCTGCTGCGGTAAAATTTCAAATATGTCTGCATTGAGCAGTTCAGCTGTAGTTTCGGCAATTCGTTTTGTTGTGCCTGTAGCTGAAAAATATACAACTAACACACTTGGATTCATTTGTTCGTTTTCCTCACTTTTATTTTCAGTGGATTGCTTGTTATCGGAAGTACTTATCTCGTTATCATTTGAGAAAGTAATTGTTTCTTTTTCAGTTGGTTTAGATGTGATATTTGAACAAGCTGAAAAAGCAAACGCCAATACTATTGACAACAAAACTATACTTGCTTTTTTAATCATTTATTTTCTCCTTTCATTGCATTTAACAAATATGCCATATTTGTACCAAGATTTTTCATAGTTTCAATACCTGTCTTATTAAGTTCTTCAAACACAGTATTTATAAGAATTGCAGTATTGCCGTTTTTTCTTGCACTGCCGTTTATACCTAAAACTTTCATAACTTAACTCCTGAAAAAGAATTAATACCAATCATGTTTTTCATCTCTGTTAAGAGCTTTTATCTGTTCCATTTCTTCATTTGTTAATTCAAAATCAAATAATTCTGTATTTTCCTTAATGTGCTCCGGATTGCTTGAACCCGGTATTACAACTACACCCTTTTGCAGATTCCATCGCAGAATCACCTGAGCAGAGGATTTTCCGTGATGCTTGATTAACGAAGATTATATAGCATAAGTATTGAAATTAAATAAGGCATAATGATAACCCCTATTGTTCAGTTGCTTTGAACAGTAGGGGCTTTTTTGATTGTTTATTGCAGTACAAAGTTTTGAAAATGGAAGTATTCATGCAAAATAAGGACAGAATTGTGCGAAAATCTGAAAAAATTTCATTTTTAAAACGCTTAAAAGCCTTATTATTAAGCCAAAAATCAGCCCTAAAAAGTGATATACATTTTGATATACATTTGCCCGTAAAAGTGCATAAAACTGCGTAAAAATGCGTTAAGTCGATAGATAAGAAAAAAGCCCCAAATTTCGCTTAATGGTGCGATTTTTGGGGCAATTCCTATGGAGCTGATGATCGGATTCGAACCGACGGCCTACTGATTACGAATCAGTTGCGCTACCAGCTGCGCCACATCAGCATTTACTATATTCTGTTTTGTTTAAAAATTATACAACAAAAAAGCATTTCGGTCAAGACTGAACCTGAAATGCTTTTAAAATTATATCAGAGAAGTTCCTTCAGAGTGGAATAAACAAATTCAACGCTTGATTTTCTTACCTGATTTCTGCCGATTTCACCAAACTGCTGTGTAAAGGTTTTTACCTTTCCGTTAATATTGAAACCGAAGCAGACCATTCCGATTGGTTTTTTTGCTGTTCCGCCGCCGGGACCTGCAATGCCTGTAACACCAACACCAACCTCACTGCCTGCCGCTTTGGCAACACCAAGTGCCATTTCATATGCAACCTCTTCCGAAACAACACCGTATTTCAGAATAGTGTTGGCATCAACACCTAAAAACTTAATTTTTGCCTCATTTGCGTAAGTGGTGAATGAAACATCAAGCACCTTTGATGCGTTTGTAACATTAACAAGAGTGCCGCAGCACAAACCGCCTGTGCAGCTTTCGGCAAAGGAAATATGATAATCATTTTCTATTAATTTATTAACAACATCTTCTTCTAGAGCCATATTAATTCACATAGCCTTTCCAGCTGCATATTTTAATTAAAATCGCGTGTGTCCTTGTGTAGCCGGGCAAGGCGCGATGTGAAATTAGAGATCTCATAATTTTTCATAGGCAAATTTTGAGATCAATATAATCACCATTCAATATTATATACCATTTTATTTCCATTACAACACAAATTTTTTTGATTTTTCTATTGACAAAGGTGGAAGAATATGATAGTATTTTCATAAAGTTAGTAATTACTAACTATTTTCTTGCTTACAAAATAGTTACTCCTTAACCCTCTTCTTTTCTGTTTTGATATTACATGTTAGTCATTACTGACTTTTTTGGAGAAGAATACAACTCCTCATCTTGTAAAAGGATGAGGAGTTCATTTTTATCATTAATACAAATCAAGTTCAGCTTTAAGAGCCTTTGTCAAAACTGCTGAAACATTGATTCCGCTTTTTTCAGCTCTGTAATTAATCCAGGACGGAATAGAAACATTTCTGCGTACAGTTTTACAGCCTGTTTTTTTACGGTATTCAACTAGGTCTACATCAATCAGGTTAATAAATTCATTGTCATTGCAATTCATGCTTTCCAAATCACTTGCTAAGGGCAAGTCTAATTTGCAGTCCTGTAATTCTGTGCACTTAAGCCCGATGGCATCTCTTGCTTTTTCTATTGCATCAAGAACTGATTCGGCAGAGGTTTTGATTTCTAAATCCGAAACATACACATCATATTTGTTTTGCTTTTTTGCCTTTTTGATAAATGCCGGATAAATTACTTTCATTACTACAGTATCTT
>CAJTMQ010000058.1 GCA_910577215.1 uncultured Eubacterium sp.
ATATTTTAGAAATTGTTTAATTAAATTTTACAGTAAATTAAAATTTATCTTGACAAATTCAAATTATAGGATATAATAGTAAACGCACAATGAAGTGTGCACAAATTATATATAGAGGTATAGTGTAACGGTAACACTCCGGACTCTGACTCCGTCATTTAAGGTTCGAATCCTTATACCTCTGCCACAGGCTTGGAATTTAGATGTTCCAAGCCTTTTTTCTTTGCAAAATTGCCGTGAATAGTCTAAAACAGCCTTAAATCTGCGATGATTTTTAAAGATATTGATGTTTGGATTTTTCTATGAGATTTTTTGTGAGACTTTCAGAGACCTAAAATATGCCTCATTTTAAAAAGCGAATTAGGGAGATTATGGGCGAAATGGTAAGAGACATTTGCGAGACTTCTTTTGCAAATAAAAATAGAGGGTGCAGGCAACTTTTAATTGCTTGCACCCTCTGTTCTTAATTGTTATGCTGTTACTGTTTGATTTTGTTTGTGTTCAGCATATTCTTGTAATCTCTTTCTGTTTTGTTCGAATACCTCGTCTACCATATGTGTGTAGATTTTAGCAGTTACGGATATATCTGAATGTCCCATAAGTTCTTTTGCAACATTGAGCGGTACGCCTGCGGCTTGGCAATCTGTACAGAAAGTGTGGCGGAGCAGATATGGTTCAAGGTCAGGTGCAAGCGTTGATTTCGTAATCTGATTTCTGTAAACTGTTGCACCATTAGCAATGTCCATTTCTCTGCAAAAATTGTGCCAAGCATGATAAAATGCGTTTTCATCAAGTGGGAGTTTGTGATTTTTAAATCTTACAAATACCCACTTATTGTTCTGCCCTTTTAACTTATGTTCAATAAGTGATGATTTCAACTGTGGTGGTATAGGTAACTTTCGACCTGTACCTGCCGCAGTTTTTGATTTTGTTACGGTTAACAAATCGTTAGTGAAATCAATATCTGCCCATTTTAAATTTCTTACCTCTATCGGTCTGAGTCCGCAGTAGAGCATTGTTAGTACCATTGTTCCTGCGTAATGAGTTTCTGCTGTTTTGAGTATCATCGCTCGTTCTTCGTCTGTAATAGGTCGTCTGCTGCCTTGTGTTACCTGTGGTAAGATAATATCTTCTGCCGGATTATCAGGAATTAATTTTTGTTTCTTTGCCTTTCTCATTATCCTACGCAAGGTCATTCTTAGTTTTGATACCATTGCTTTACTTTTGCCGACATATTGGTTCAGAAATCTTTGACAGTCATCTTCGTGTATGTCGCACAACTTGTACGATTTAAAGTAAGGTATTATGTGAGTATACACATAATTCTTGTAGTTATCTTTATTAACCTGACTGCAATCTGCATTCTTCACATTCAGTTCGTACCAGTTGTCAGCAAAATCTTTGAACAACATATCGGGGAATACACCTTTATGCTTTTCTGTTTCTTTCTGAATGTAGTAATCACGGATTTTATCATCCATAATCCTTCTGCATTCTTTTTCTGATTTTTTGGAACGAGCAGTGAGCACATCGTATTCACCTTGCTTGTTCTTAATTCTTTTCGTCATGCGATAACAGATGAAATTTCCGTTCTTATCGTATAGTTCATACATAAATTTAACTTCCATATTTTTATTTGTTGCTCTGTGGCAGTGACAACATTACCACAGAGACTTGTACAAGTCCAGCTAATATAGAGATTTTCTTTATTTATTTTGATTATACATAAATTCAAGTACATCAATGATAAAGTAACGCCTGACTCTACCAAAAGTTGCAGGCTCAAGGTTACTGCAAATCTCTCTTGTAGTGTCTTTGCATACACCAAGTATTTTAGAAATTTCACTGGCACTGAAAAGATATTGACCTTCCTGTGATGAAATATAGTTTGCCATTGATTTTAATTCTGCTTTTGTTTTCTTCATTTTTCCTCCTTACATAGACCAACCAAAGCCTTGATGTTGATCTTGATTATTGTATTCATTTCTGCAATGAGCAAGCTGTGCTTTTGTAATTTTCAATCCATGAGCTCTCATTTTCTCAATGATTTTATCCATTTCAATATCTTCAATTCCACCATCATAGTAATCTTCGTTCGGCGCAATTGTTGGTAAATTTGAAAGCATTTCAAAAATATTTTCTGTCAATCCGTCCGTACAATTACCTGTTTCAGGAGTTTGATATGCTAATATGTTCTCTGCAAGAATTGAATTGCAGCCGCCTAAATCAAAATACATTTCAAGATTTTTCTTCAGTAACCTCTCGTCAAACAATTTCGCATCACGACAACGATGACCTTCACTATCAGTGTAGGTCATATATCATTATTTTATATAGTATAATATTAGTTGGAATTTTGTGTTGGGGTTGAAAAAATGTTAAATTGCTTGTTAGTGGGTTTGGGTGGATTTATTGGTGCTGTATTAAGATATTTGATAAGCTTGATACCGATTAAGAATCCTGAATCATTTCCGATTAATACTTTTATTATAAATATTATTGGTGCATTTGCTATTGGATGTATAGCTTTTGCTGTATCAAAAAATGAGAATATTGATCCTAAATTATTACTCTGTTTAAGAGTTGGAATATGTGGTGGTTTTACAACCTTTTCTACATTCTCTCTTGAAACAGCAGAACTTATAAAAGGCGGTTCAGTTTTGACTGCTGTCATTTATGTTATCTTCAGTATTGTAGTTGGAGTTTTAGCAGTAATGCTGCCACAGTTAGGGCTGAAATAATTGTTCTTAGTATTGTTTATTGTTCGTCACCAAAATTTGAGGTGGGGGTACTGTATATTTTGCAGTACCCCTGCTTTTTTATTGCAGTGTTAACACAGGCTTAACATACCTTTGCTTTCACAATTAACATACAAAGAATTATACTCTAAGTGTACTGAGGTACAGAAAATTATGGAGGATAATATTATGAAAAAAACAATTATCGCAGTAATCGGAGTATTGGTAAGTATGTGTTTGATTATCGGAATTTTTGCAGGATGTAATGCTGCAAAAGATAGCAAAGAAACAGCACAAACGGTATCAACAGACGGCTCAACATCTATGGAAAAGGTAATCGGCTATCTCAGTGAATCCTATATGGCAGACAATAAGAATGTTACGGTTACCTACAATCCGACCGGTTCGGGTGCAGGCATTCAGGCAGTTGCTGAAGGCAGATGTGATATCGGTCTTGCGAGCCGTAATCTAAAGGATGAGGAGAAAGCAAATCTCGATGAAACTGTTGTTGCGATTGACGGCATTGCTGTTATTGTAAACAAGGAAAATCCTGTTACAGATTTAACGATTGAGCAGATTGCCGCCGTTTATAAAGGCGAAATCACAAACTGGAAAGAGCTTGGCGGAGCAGATGCACCGATTGTTTTAATCGGCAGAGAAGCAGCATCAGGCACAAGAGACGGCTTTGAGTCCATAACAGGTACAGAAGATTTGTGCAAATATTCTCAGGAATTAACCTCAACAGGTGATGT
Source organism: uncultured Eubacterium sp. (assembly GCA_910577215.1). Lineage (GTDB taxonomy): Bacteria > Bacillota > Clostridia > Oscillospirales > Acutalibacteraceae > Eubacterium_R. Next base: position 3,491 of record CAJTMQ010000058.1, read on the forward strand.
TGTGCAGACAGTTTCATCAAACCCGAATGCTATCGGTTATGCATCCCTTGCATCGGTAGGCGATACAGTAAAAGCAATCAGGGTTGAGGGTGTAACACCAACAACCGAAACTATTCAGAACGGAGAATACAAAATTCAGCGCAATTTTGTTTTTGTTACAAGAGCAAATGAAAAATTAAGCGAATCCGCACAGGCTTTCTTTGATTTTGCAGTAAACGGTCAGGCAGATGATTTGATTGTTAAGGCAGGAGCAGTTCCTGTAAAAAGATAAGGTATTGTAATGAAAAATATAAAAAACACAGTAAATGCAATTGAAAAAACAGTTAAGTGTGTATTCACTGTATGCGGTTTTATTGTTATCGGATTTGTAGTGCTGATAACAGTGTTTCTCATTATTAACGGCTTGCCTGCTATAAAAGAAATAGGTTTTGCAGATTTCTTTTTCAACACAAAATGGGCGTCCACTGCAGAGCCTGCATCATACGGAATACTGCCGTTTATAATGACCTCGGTTTACGGAACATTAGGTGCAGTGATTATAGGTGTACCGATAGGCATACTGTGTGCAGTATTTATTTCAAAAACAGCACCGCCGAAAATCGCAAAGACAGTCAGCAGTGCAGTGGATTTATTGTCAGGTATACCGTCTGTTGTTTATGGACTTCTTGGTATGATTATCATTGTACCTTTAGTCAGAAAAGCGTTTAATATACCCGACGGAGCAACTTTGTTTTCGGCAATTCTTGTGCTTGCCGTTATGATTCTGCCGTCTGTTATTTCTGTATCGGTAACAGCAATATGTGCCGTGCCGAAGGAATATGAAGAGGCGTCTCTGGCACTTGGCGCAGCTAAGACAGAAACGGTTTTCAAGGTTACGCTTCCTGCGGCTAAAAGCGGAATTGTTACAGCCGTTGTTCTCGGAATCGGCAGAGCAATCGGTGAGGCAATGGCAGTTATGATGGTGGCAGGCAATGTGGCAAATATGCCGAGTCTGTTCAAAAGCGTACGCTTTCTTACAACGGCGGTGGCAAGCGAAATGTCTTATTCATCAGGCTTGCAAAGGCAGGCATTGTTTTCTATCGCACTAATCTTGTTTATCTTCATAATGGCAATAAACATTATTCTTAATCTAACTGTAAAAAGAAATAAGGAGTAAGCAGAATGAATGATAAAATATCTAAAAAAAGAAAAGCTAAGATTACTCTGCTGAATGCCTTTGTTTATCTTTCTACAGGCATAATTATTTTAATGCTGATTGGCATAATTGGATATGTTTTTTATAGAGGCCTGCCGAATCTTTCCTTTGACTTTTTAACATCAACACCAAGTTTAATTAAAGATACAGCCGGCATTTTACCGAATATTTTAAATACGGTTTACATCATTTTGATGACGCTTGTTATCGTTCTTCCGATTGGTGTTGGTGCTGCAATTTATCTGAATGAATATGCAAAGAATAAAAGGTTTGTCAGAGTCATAGAGCTTGCAACGGAAACCCTGTCAGGCATACCGTCAATCATTTACGGCTTGGTGGGAATGCTGATATTTGTTCAGTTTTGTTCGCTAGGAACAAGCCTTATTGCAGGTGCATTAACACTTGTTATTATGACGTTGCCTACGATTATCAGAACAACACAGGAAAGCCTGAAAACAATTCCGAACAGCTATCGTGAAGGCTCCCTTGCTCTCGGTGCAGGAAAGTGGCATATGATTCGCACGGTTGTTCTGCCGAGTGCGGTTGACGGAATTGTAACAGGATGTATTTTATCTGTCGGCAGAATCATCGGCGAAAGTGCCGCATTATTGTTCACAGCAGGCATGGCAAACAACTTGTTTTACATATTTGAAAGTTTTCTGCCTGAAAAAGCAGGCTCAACACTGACTGTAGCACTTTATGTTTATGCGAAAGAACGCGGTGAATTTGATATTGCATTTGCAATAGCGGTAATCCTTATGGTGCTTACATTTATTATCAACTTATCAGCAAAACTTGCAGGAAAAGCACTCAGAAAGCGAAAGGAAAAATAATGGCGAATATGATTAAAACAGAAAATCTGAATCTGTGGTATGGTGAAAATCAAGCTTTAAAAAATATAAATATAGAAATTTCCGAAAAAAAGATTACTGCACTTATCGGACCGTCAGGCTGCGGTAAATCTACCTTTTTGAAAACGCTGAATCGTATGAATGATTTGGTAGACGGATGCAGAATTGACGGAAAAATATGGATTAACAATCAGGATATTTACAATAATATTGATGTGAATATGCTCAGAAAAAACGTAGGTATGGTATTTCAAAAACCGAATCCGTTCCCTATGAGCATTTATGACAACATTGCATACGGACCGAGAATACACGGAATCAAGTCCAAATTCAAGCTGGATGAGATTGTTGAGCGTTCCCTGAAGCAGGCGGCAATATGGGATGAATGCAAAGACCGCTTAAAAAAGAGCGCTCTCAGTATGAGCGGCGGTCAGCAGCAAAGGCTCTGTATCGCAAGAGCATTGGCAGTTGAGCCGAAAATACTCCTTATGGATGAGCCGACTTCAGCGCTTGATCCTATTTCAACATCTAAGATTGAAGATTTGGCACTCAAGCTGAAAAAGGATTATACTATCATTATCGTTACGCACAATATGCAGCAGGCAATGAGAATTGCCGATAAAACAGCATTTTTCCTGCTCGGAGAAATGGTTGAATATAATCATACCGATATTATTTTTAATAATCCTAAAAGTGAAAAAACAAGGGATTATATTAACGGAAGATTTGGTTGATTTTCTATTGCTTAACAACGGTTATCGTTTTATAATGAAAACAGAACAGAAACAGAGGTGATTTGTATGATATTTATTCTTGAAGATGATGACAATATCCGCAAGCTTGTTTGCTATGCTTTAAGCAAAGAGGGATATGGTGCTGAAGGCTTTGATAAGCCGTCACTGTTTTGGAAAAGAATGGATGATGCATTACCTCAGCTTATTCTTCTTGATATTATGCTTCCCGAAGAGGACGGACTGTCTGTTTTAAAGAAATTGCAAAGCAATAAAAAATACGAGAACATTCCTGTTATTATGATAACGGCAAAAAACAGCGAGTTTGATAAGGCAACGGGTCTTGATCTCGGTGCAGATGATTATATTGCAAAGCCCTTTGGTATGGTTGAGTTTGTGTCAAGAGTTCGTGCCGTTCTGCGCCGTTATGAAAAAACAAAAAATAAAAACAGTATATTTGAAATCGGCAAATTATATGTTGATTTTGAAAAGCATATTATTAAGGTTTCAGGCGAAGCAATAGAGCTTTCTTATAAGGAATACAAGCTTTTGTCTGTACTTTTAGAGGCTGACGGCAAGGTTGTAACAAGGGATGAGTTGCTGCAAAAGGTGTGGGGTGAGTTTTATGAAGAATCACGCACACTTGATGTTCATATCAGAAAATTGAGAGTAAAACTGAAGGTGGCAGGAAATTATATAAAAACAGTTAAAAATATCGGTTATCAGTTTATGGGAGATACGAATGAATAAAAAAATATTTCGCTCAAGTGTGGCGGTAGCGTTGGTTGTTCTGCTGTCAAGCATTGTGCTGATTATGGGAATACTTTTTCAGTATTTTGAAAATCAACTGCAAAGCGAGCTTGAAAGTGAGGCTAATTATATTGCTTACGCTGTTGAAAATCAAGGACTTGATTATATTGAAAATTTTACTGACAGTGATAAGCGTATAACACTGATTTCACCTGACGGTGATGTTATTGCTGACACCTCTGCCGATGAATCAAAGCTTGATGATCATTCAGACAGACAAGAGGTTGCGGATGCTATGAAAAACGGACAGGGTACAAGCATCCGTTATTCCGGCACACTTGCAGAAAAAACAGTTTATTATGCAATGAAAATGAATGACGGCAACATACTGCGTGTTTCAACAACACAGTACACGGTTGTAACAATCTTAATAAGCCTGCTTCAGCCGATACTGATTGTTTTTGTTGTTGCAATTGCAGTATCGTTTATAATGGCACAAAGGATTTCAAAATCAATCATCAAACCAATCAATGCGCTTGATTTGGATAATCCGTCAAATAATGAGCCGTATGACGAGCTTGCTCCGCTGCTCAGAAAAATCTCAAAGCAAAAGCGAACGATTGAAAAGCAGATTAAAAATGCTGAAAAAAAGCAAGAAGAATTCAGGCTGATTACCGAGAATATGAAGGAAGGATTTATCGTTGTTGATAAGCAAATGAACCTTTTGACATATAATCGTGCTGCCTTGAAACTGCTTGACATTGACAAAATCACCCCTGAAAAAATGCTGACGGATTGTGATGACAATTTGCTTTTTGCCATAGAAAAGGCTTTGACAGGAGAGCGTGAAAAAAGTGATTTAACATTTAATAACAGTCACTACAGGCTGATCGCAAATCCTGTTTTGGAAGAAAACATCGTTATCGGTGCAGTGATTATCATTATGGATGTAACCGAAAGTGTTCAGCGTGAGCAGTTAAGGCAGGAGTTTACCTCCAATGTTTCTCACGAATTAAAAACACCGCTCACATCCATATCAGGCTTTGCCGAAATGATGAAAAGCGGTGATACACCTGATTCTGTTGTAAAGGATTTTTCATCATCAATCTATGAAGAAGCCCAAAGGCTTATCACACTTGTAAATGATATTATTAAAATATCTGAACTTGATGAAAAAAAAGATAAGGCGGATATGGAAGAAGTTGATTTGTTTGAACTGTCATCCGATATCATCAGCAGATTAGAGCCTGTTGCAGTCAAAAGAAACATCTGTCTTAATCTGATTGGTGAAAGTACTGTTCTTTTGGGCAATGAAAAAATACTTGATGAAATGATATATAATCTCTGCGATAATGCAATTAAGTACAATGCGGATAACGGAACAGTTGATGTTATACTAAACGAAAGCAGTAAGCATATAAAGCTGACTGTAAGAGATACAGGCATCGGCATACCTCAGTCAGAGCAGGAACGCATATTTGAACGTTTTTACCGTGTTGATAAAAGTCATTCAAAAACCATCGGAGGAACAGGCTTGGGACTTTCAATCGTTAAACATGCCGCAATTTATCATAATGCTGAAATCAAAGTAAAAAGCGAACTCGATAAAGGCACATCAATAACAGTAATGTTTAATAAATTGGAATACCTATAGCAATCCGAACCATTAAGAGTTGGACAGCTATAGGTATTTTTCATTTTCCCTTGATTTTATGCGGGTTTTAGGCTCTTATGTATATCGTTTTAATTGGACACAAAAATTGAAAAAGTTCAAAATAGAAAATCAAAAGATAAAAAACAATAAATCTGAACCCATTTGTCTAATATAAATTATCAGATTTATTGGCTTATTTACTGAAAAATTCAAGTTCTCTTTTTAATGGAGTCTTGTATCCATTTTTCGCATGAAGTCTTTTCTCGTTATAAAATACCATATAGTTTTTTACTGCCGTTCTGAATTCATTTTCAGAGCGGTATTTTGTTCTGTAAAGTTCTTCTCGTTTTAATGAAGAAAAGAATGATTCCATTACTGAGTTATCATATGGAACATGTGCTCTTGAAAATGATTGAGTTACCCCTAAGGATTTTAAATATGAGCAGAATGTATTTGAACGGTAATTTGAACCTCGGTCTGTGTGAAAAAGAAGATTGTTTTCGGGTTTGCGGTTTTCATATGCCTGTCTGAATGTTCCTTTTGTAAGTTGTGTGCTGTTCTTGTGACTTATACGAAATCCTACAACCATTCTGGAATACAAGTCAAGGATAGCACAAATATAGAATACTTGTGTTTTGAATTTAAAGTATGTTACATCACTTACCCATACTTCATTTGGACGTGTCGTTGTGAATTCCTGATTAAGATGATTTTTATATTTCTTTTGTTCTTTGTCATATAAATCTTTTGCATCTTGTCTTATACTTATGAGACCCATATCATGCATTAATTCACGAACCATACCAATACTGATGCGATAGCCTTCTTCTTTCATAATTGCTGTGATTTTTGCAGCACCAAAGATTTGATTATTATCGTCATAGATTTGTTGAATTTTGATTCTGAATTCTTCACGACGCTTTGCATACCAAGTGTTATCTCGTTTGTTACGGAATATATGGTTATAGAAAGTACCGCGAGGAACTTTGAGTGCATCGCAAATCATATGTACACTGTATTGACCGTACAATTCTTCCAAAGTAGCAAGTTTAACATCTAAAGGTGAATTTGCTGTGCAATCAATACTTTGTAATATCTCAACAATACCTTCTAAACGAGCAATTTTCTTTTCAAGTGCACGAAAATTTCTTAAATTAACTTCTTTCTTTTTGCTGGTATTACTGTTTTGATTTTCTGTTATCCAAGAATATATTGTGCTGCGGGGTATTTGAAAATCAGCAACAATATCCGAAACAGATTCTTCGTTAGCATATTGTTCAATTACCTCTTGTTTTTGTTCATCAGAATATTTATTCATACGATCATCTCCTTTAGAAGGATTATAGCATGATGGTTCATTTATAAATATTAGTTAAAAA
>CAJTMQ010000059.1:0-212 GCA_910577215.1 uncultured Eubacterium sp.
AATTGGGGGTAAAAATTTTGAAGTTTAATCAGGTTACAAAAACGCTTTCAGATGCAAAGACTTACTGGAAGCGTCCTATGCCGGGGCGATATATGCCGTTTAAGGAAATATTTGCATATTCGTTCGGCGGTATAGGTATTTATTTTTTGATTTACTGTGTGCAGCAGTTATCATTAAGTACAACAAATGTAATTATAGGTAACGCAATAGGT
>CAJTMQ010000059.1:222-10043 GCA_910577215.1 uncultured Eubacterium sp.
CGCCTACTACAATGTATTTTATTTATGTTATTGCCATTATTGTATCATTTCCCGCAACGGCTGTCAGGGCAAATATTATTGATAATGCCAGAAGTAAAAAGGGAAAGTACAGACCCTATTTGCTGTCAATGGCACTGCCGTCCTGTGCACTTGTTGTTGGTATGGTTATGGTGCCCTATGAAAAGATTTCCAATCAGATTATCAAGGCTGCCATAGTTCTTCTTTTCAATATAGGTTTTCAGTTTTTTTATATGTTTTTCTATGATTCCTATGAGAATCTTATTTTAGTGCTTTCTCCTGACACTCAGGAGCGTGCAGATGTTTTAACAATTAAATCGGTTGTTTATTCCATTGCACCGTCAATTGCAAGTGCTGTTCTGCCGCTTGTTGCTCAGGCTATTACAAATGGTGATTTATATGATATGAAATTATACAGAATTTTATATCCGCCGTTTGCTATTTTAGGTGTTCTTTGTTCAGTATATATTTATGCCAACACGCAGGAAAAAATTGTTCAGGCACGTTCACACGTTGTGCAGATAAAATTTACAGATGCAATCCGTGCAGTTGCAAAAAATAAGCTTTTCTGGGTTATTTCTCTGGCAGGCTGGGTTGGTTTTCTTGAAAATACATATGCCAATATGCTTCAGTGGTGCTATCAGTATCATAATGAAAACGGAATAAGTGCAGGCGTTTATACCATTGTTACAATGGTTGTAGCCAATGCAAATCTGTGGGGCATGCTTGCTGCTCCGTTTGCAATAAGAAAATGGGGCAAGAAAAAGGTGCTGATTATAACAAATGCAGTTAATGCATTTTTCCTTGCCCTGCTTTATCCCGTTGTTCAGGCAGAACCGCTTAAAATGATTGTTTATATTGCAATTGTTTTATTCGGCAATTATCTGATGACCTCGTTCGGTGTAATTCTTAATCCGGCAGTTCAGGGTGATATACGTGATTATCAGCAATACATAACAGGCGAGCGTATTGACGGAATGTTTTCCACAGTAGGTCTTATAGGCACAGTGATAACTCTTGCAACAAGCGGTGTTGTTCCTGCTGTATATGAAGCACTCGGAATTAACGATGCAACACTTGCCGAGCGTGCCGGTGAAATTATGAATATTACGGGAAAATCCATGGAAAACGTAATGATGTCGCCATATAATGTTTTGTATATTAATGATATATTCAAACAGGTATTTTCCGTAATCGTTCTTCTTTCCGTTGTGGGTGCAATATTGAATGTTATACCGTTTTTCTTCTATGATATGACGGAGCTTCGCCAGCGCAGTATTGTTAAGATTTTACAGCTTCGTGCAATGTTTGAGGATTACGGAAACGGCATTCTTAGAGACAGGGATATTGTTTCAACCATAGATATGATTGAAGAAGCAAGTGAAATGGCAGCTGCGGCACCAAAGAATATAAATGAATTAAGGGCTTCAGTTAAGCATTCCAAAAATAAAGCAGATAAAAAATTGGCTAAAAAGGATTTAAAGGCAGCAGTTGAGTTTAATAATAATATTGAAATTTCCAAAAATGTTATGGAGGAAATAAATAAGTTCAATACGCCTGAATGGCAGTATAAGCTTGAAGAAGCAAAGGGGATTTTTGCATCAGGACTTGCCGGCTTGACTGCTGATTCAGATGAAAAGCTTCAGAATGTTCTTGCCAAAGCAAAGGCTATGCCGAAAAATACCAAGGTTGAAAAGGAAGAACGTTCTGCGGCAATAGAATCCGCCAAAAACAGAATTTACAGTAAAAAGCAGATTACTGCAAAGTATGACGGAAAGATTGAAGAATTTGATGCAAGAGTGTTTGAGGCACTGTTTGACCGCGAGGATAATAATCTTGCAGAGCGTACAAGGCTTGAAAAAGAGCTGTATGATGCAAAGAAAAATAAAAATCAGGCTCAGATTGCCGATATAAAGGCTCAGCTTGCTAAGCTAAGAGCAGAGAAAAAGATTATCGATGCCGATATTAAAAAGGCAACAGACGAAAATTCATATTATAACAGGCTTGCAAAGCCGTACATTGATGCAAAGAAGCTGATTGCACAGGCAGAGAATTATCAGCATTATGAGGATATTAAGGCAATGTATGAGCAGGCAAAGGAGCGTTCGGAGGAAGAAATTCGCCTTGAAGAAGAAAAGGCAAAGGCTCTTGAGGCTGAGCAAAAGGCACAAAAAGAAAAAATCAGGGCTGAAAAGGCTCAGAAAAAAGCTGATAAGAAAAATAAGCAATAAATAAAAGCATTGGCAACTGTAAAGCTTTAAACTTTACAGTTGCTTTTTATAATTTGAAGATATTTTACAAGAATTTTTTGTTTTGTGATGATAAAATCTATAAAAAGTGAGGTGTTTAGATGAAAAAAGAAAAACGCACGGCAGTTTATGATGATAAATTAAAGATTGAAGCATTTATGTTTGAAGGGATTTTTCAGCCCTTTCCCAATCATTTTCATGAATACTATGTACTTGGGTTTATTGAAAACGGAAAACGATGTTTATCCTGCAAAAATAAGGAATACATCATCAGAAAAGGCGATATCGTACTGTTTAATCCCGGTGATAATCACACCTGCTCACAGATAGATGAAGAGGTACTTGATTACAGAGGTTTGAATATTTCCAAGAATGTTATGCAGCAGCTTGCAGAGGAGGTAACAGGAAGCAGTATTGAGCCGTATTTTTCGGAAAATGTTATTGCTGATGAAGAAACAGCATATTGCCTGTATTCTCTGCACGATATGATTATGAAAGGTTCAAATGAATTTGGAAGAGAAGAATGCCTTTTTATGCTTATCGGCAACCTGATTCAGAAATACTCAAAAGCCTTTAACGATGATATACCTGAGTGCAGAGAAGAAATTGAGAAAGCGTGTGAATTTATGCAAAGGCATTTTGATGAGCATATAACGCTTGATGAAATCTGCGGATATTCGGGTTTGAGCAAGTCAACACTTTTGCGGGCATTTATTAAAATTAAAGGTATAACACCTTATAGATATTTGGAAAATATAAGAATTGATAAAGCCAAAAAGCTTCTGGAACAGGGAGGGCTTCCTGTTGAGGCTGCAATGAAGACGGGCTTTTTTGATCAAAGCCATTTCACCAATTATTTCAGCAGATTTATTGGCTTATCACCCGGTGCATACCGTGAAATTTTTCTTGATAAAAATAGCGGCAGGGAAACGGATGATGAAAAATAAAATTATATCGGGGCATTTAGCATCACTTTTTACAATTGTTGTTTGGGGCACAACATTTATATCAACCAAGGTTTTGCTGAATAATTTTAAACCCGTTGAAATACTGCTTTTAAGATTTTTGGCTGCATATATAATCCTGCTGCTGTTCTTTCCGAAAGCACTAAAAGCAACAAACAGAAGGCAGGAGTTAATATTTGCGGCAGCAGGATTGTGCGGAGTGTGCCTTTATTATTTGCTTGAAAACATAGCGCTTACCTATACATCTGCATCCAATGTTGGTGTGATTATTTCTGTTGCTCCGTTTTTTACTGCGATATTGAACCGATTTTGCTTTAAAGAGAAAGAGAAAATGCAGATGAATTTCTTTATTGGCTTTATTCTGGCTATTGCAGGAATTGTTTTAATCAGCTTTAACGGTGCTGATCTAAAACTTAATCCTGTTGGAGATTTGCTTGCTCTGGCGGCAGCAATTGTCTGGGCTTTCTATTCTGTACTGACAAGGAAAATAAGCGGCTTCGGCTATAATACTGTTTTATCTACACGCCGTGTGTTTTTCTATGGAATTATTTTTATGCTGCCTGCAATGCTTCTGTTTGATTTCAGCCCTGATTTGATCCGGTTGGCAGAGCCTGAGAATTTGCTGAATATTATCTTTTTGAGTCTTGGTGCATCTGCAATGTGCTTTATAACATGGAATTTTGCTGTTAAGGTGCTTGGTGCCGTAAAAACAAGTGTTTATATTTATATGGTTCCTGTTATTACAGTTGCAGCATCTGCTGTTTTTCTTAATGAAAAAATGACTGTTTTAAAAACGGCAGGTGTTTTGCTGACTCTTGCAGGGTTATTGTTATCGGAAAGTAAGATTCTTAGAAAAGGGGCAAGGGTATGAATTTTGAGAATGAAAAGTGTGTTATGGTCATTGACGAAAATCTGCCGCTTGGCATTATTGCAAACACAGCGGAAGTAATGGGTGTTACTCTCGGTAAAATAATGCCTGACTCAGTCGGCATGGATGTTTACAATAAAAGCGGCTATGGACATTTCGGAATTATCGAAATTCCCATATCGATTTTAAAAGGCGGCTCAGCGCTATAAAGGAGATTCGCACAAGGTTTGCAATTCCTGCCGAGGGCTTTTTTGTTGTTGCACTTTGGGTTTGTTTTATCCTGTCTAAGGTGCTTTATTAATTACATATTCCTGAGACCGAAATGCCTTCATTGTATTTTGGCCTTTTTTATGTTATGATAAAAATAATTGAAATGAATATAATCAGTGAAAGGTGATAAATATGTTATTTATAGAATATCCGAAATGCACTACCTGTCAGAAAGCTAAAAAGTGGCTTGAAGAAAATGGTTTTGATTATGAATGCAGAAATATTAAAGAGGAAAATCCGACTTATGAAGAACTTGGGGCTTGGTATGAGCAGAGCGGTCTGCCGTTAAAAAGATTCTTTAACACAAGCGGACTGCTTTATAAATCAATGGGCTTAAAGGATAAACTGCCTGCTATGAGTGAATCGGAGCAGCTAAAACTTCTTGCAACAGACGGTATGCTTGTTAAGCGTCCTCTTGTAATATCGGATAAAGCAATACTTACAGGCTTCAGAGAAAAAGAATGGGAAGAAAAATTAAAATAAAATCATTATAATATTTGCAGACCGCAGTATGTCGCGGGATATTTACAGTGCAAATAAAAAATTTAAGCCCTTGCCAATAAAGCAAGGGCTATTTTGTATATGATTAATCGTTTTTCTTTAGTTTGTTATTATCAAATCCGGGGTTAAATGCATAGTAATTCTTGCTGTTCAGCTTGTCGGTCAACAGCCTTAATCCTTCACCTCGTCACCAATCTTGTAGAAAAAATAATGACTGATAACTCAAAAAGCGCTGAACGTAAGGTTCAACGCTTTTTCTATGCTATCAATCATTTATTTCATTCAGGAAAAATTCATTGAGACTATCCATTTTCTTCTCTGAATCCTCCAGCTGTTCAATTTTTGATGATATTTCTTCTATACTTTTTTCAATATAATCATTCAGAATTTGAATTTTTGGGATTAATTTCATTTCTGGATTATTCATTTTTATATCAAGTAAATAATCTATATCTGATTTCAGTTCCGGCGGCAATTCTGCAGCAGCTAATTCACTAAATAGCATTGGTGGTGCTATACCTTTATCAAGTATCCATTGGCAAGCTAAAATCGGCCTTATAACATAAAAATATTTTTTCGCTTTAACCATTTCGCCTTTAAGATATTCACGATAATTATTTTTTGCCATATTCAGATAGTGATAGAGTGATGGTCTTGGATAGAAATACTCTTTTGAGATTTCCTTTAATTTTTCAGCTGAATTTGTATTTTTATACACTATCGGAGAAGACAGCCACTCAAACAAGGTTGGATTGGATTTATATAACAAGCGAAGTGTTTTATCTAAATCCCAACCGTTTATGTCAAGCACATCATCAATGGGCAGTTCAATAACATCACGTGTTTTTTCAAGCTTTAAATAATCATTCTTTTTTCTTTTGTAGATAAATCTGACATCATAATCACTATCTGGCGACGCAAAGCCCCACGCCCTACTGCCTGATTCGACTGCATATATAATCTCAACATTATATTCTTTTTCTATTTTTCTTAATTCTTCAGCTATTGTAGATTTCATATTATTCACCTGCACTTTGTAAAAGACGTTTGAAATATTATCTTTTAAAATTATTTATAATGAGTTTTTCAAACAACAATATTATACATTAATACAATTAGATTTTCAATTACAAAACAGCAAGGCACATACATTTATATTTTGCTATTTTACCTTCAATAATTATTAATAATCCATTTAAGCATATCAATATTTGTTTTTGTCAGATTATCAAATTTATCAAACTGACTGAAATATGCGATACAGATTATCTGAATTGCATAAATCACATAAGGCAAAGCCTGTTTTTCATATTCAGACAGCGGAGTAATGCTCTCGTAACCCTTTACAAGATTATCAAATATTTCAAGCCACTTGCTTTTATCAATATCAGAATTGTTAAAACATTCAGAAAGTATTGCTGTTGCGCAGTAGCAGAGGTCAAATATTCTGATATTGACCTCTGTTAAATCAAAGTCAATAAAACCTTTAAATTCACCTTCGTCAAAAATCATATTTGATGGGTTAATATCACGGTGGATAATCTGCATCGGCAGTTTATCATAAACGATATTGAAATTTTTGAGAAAATCATCATTCAAATTGACTGAATTCTGTACTCTCGGCAATGCAGATTTAACATTGCCCAGAATGTCATCTTGTTTGTAATTGCTTTCATCAAATGTTTTAAGCGAATTGTGTAGCTTGGCTATGTTACTGCCTATCTGATATGCAATATCGGTATTCTTGAAAATATCCTCGCATTTCAGCTGACTTCCTTTGATTCGTTTCGTTACGACAAAATAAAGCTCGCCGTCCTGCAAATAATCGGAACCGTCAGCGGTTTTGATAGTTTCGGCAACAGGCAGACCTGATTCTGCAAGGCTGTTCGCAATGCAAATACTATTCTTTATACTGCCGTAATTAGCGGAAAATTTGATTACATAATCGCCACCGACATAGTATGCATTTTCGCTTTGCCTGCCTGTGTTTTCATTGAAAATGTTTGAAACATTCTCATCCTGCAAATTCCAATGACTGAGTAATTTTTGTGTTTTGTTTTTAGAAATCATAATTTGTTCCTTCTGCAAAATGTTAATCCTATAAGGCTTTTCACTTTTATAAGATTTGATGAATTCGGAGGACGAACAATTGAACTCACGCTTAAAAGCCTTGTAAAATCCGGCATAAGTTTCAAAGCCGTAGGAAAGTGCAATATCAACTTTTGTCGTTCCTTTTGACATATCGTAAACTGCATGAATCAGCCTTCTGCGTGTAATGTATTCACCCGGAGATAAACCGACATAGTACGAAAACAGCCTGCAAAAATGCACATAGGAATATCCTGCCATATCACACAGCTCAGCCGTATTGATTTCAGCTTTGAGATTATCCTCAATATAATCAAGAGTATTCTGTATAATTTTGCGATTATCCATTGCTTCCTCCTTTCTTAACACCTGCAAGTGTGACTATATTATAACATATAACATTTCAAAAAACATTTCCGATTCTATCATTCTTATTGACAAGAACAATTTAATAAAATATCATATAATTATGATTAAGATTATGTTTGTGTGCCACGGGAACATTTGTCGTTCGCCGATGGCAGAATTTGTGTTAAAAGATATGGTTAAGCGCAGAGGGCTGGAGAATGATTTTATAATTGCCTCCTCTGCTACCAGTACAGAAGAAATATGGAACGGAATCGGCAATCCTGTTTATCCGCCTGCAAAGGCTGTTCTTGAAAGTCACGGCATTGACCCAAGTAGCAAAAGAGCCGTTCAGCTTAAAGCGAGTGACTACGATAAATACGATTTGTTCATAGGTATGGACAGTGCCAACATTCGCAATATGACTCGTATTCTCGGCGGAGATAAGGACAGTAAAATCCATAAGCTGATGGAATATATAGGCAGTAGCGCAGATGTTTCGGACCCGTGGTACACCCGTGATTTTGACAGGTGCTACAAGGACATCTATGCCGGTTGTGAAGCGTTGTTTTCATCTTTTGATGTTTATTAAGTTTATTTATAGGAGAACAAAAAATGACTGAAAAATATATCATGAGTGAAAATAATATTCCTGATGGTATTCTTCACGATCAGGATTTATACAATGTTTCTTATAATGATAATGTGCTGACATTAAGCTTTGAAACACATTTTTATCCTCAGGATTACAGTGACACAACTTTTGCTGAAAAGTATAAAGATTTTACTAAATGCCATATTAAATGCAGGCTTGAGGACAAGTATTTCTGTGATGTTCATTTGGAAACTGCTCTTGATAAAAACAACAATTACAAAGGAAAAATCATTTCGGTTGAAGAATTTACAGAAATAGCAAACAAAGAAATAAAAAAAAGAAAAGAAAAAGATTATTGGGCTTGGGAATACAGCAATACGAATGATTCTCCGAATATAGGAAGTTTAGCTATTGAACTTCACATTTGGCTTAAATACAAAAGAGTTATTTATACGAATTGTATTTTAGTGCTTAATACAAATGAAATTGAGTTCATTTGGGAATAAATTTTAGGAAAAAATAGTTAATGAAAATTTTAATTGATGCAGACGGTTGCCCTGTTGTAAAGCATACAATCGAAATAGCAAAAGAGAATAAAATTGAGGTCATTGTATTTTGTGATACAAGCCACATTATAACCAGTGATTACGCAAAAACCGTAACCGTTTCAAAGGGTGCTGACAGCGTTGATTTTGCACTTGTTAATCAGGTCAGCCGAGGAGATATTGTTGTTACGCAGGATTATGGACTCTCTGCAATGGTGCTTTCAAAAGGTGGTAAGCCAATCACTCAAAATGGGCTTATCATAAATGACAGCAACCTAACAATGCTTCTCACCACAAGGTATGAATCGAAGAAAACAAGAATGGCAGGTGCACACCTAAAAGGTCCAAAGAAAAGAACCAATGAAAACAATAAAGCATTCATTAATTCATTGAATAAACTGATAACGAGGTAAAACTATGAAAATAATAATATATGGTTCTCAATATGGTACGGCAAAACAGTATGCAGAAGAACTGTCAAAAAAGACTTATATTAAAGCTGTAAGTTATGAAAATATAAAAAGCATAGATGAATATGAAACTATTATATACATAGGTGCTTTATATGCAGGTGGAGTTTTGGGAATGGCTAAAACTTTCAAAAAGATGTCTGATTGTGAGAATAAGAAAATAATAATTGCAACAGTTGGATTGGCAGACCCCATGGATTCGGAAAATACAAATAATATAAAAAACGGTATGAAAAGACAGCTTTCAAATGAAATATATAAAAAGGCAGATATTTATCATTTAAGAGGTGGGATAGACTATTCAAAGTTAAACTTTCCCCATAAGACAATGATGAGTTTGCTTTATAAAAAGGCGAAAAATTTATCCGAAGAAAAGAAAACAGAAGTTAAAGCAATGATAGATACTTATAATCAAAAAGTTAATTTTGTTGATTTTTCTGCTTTAGAAAGTATTATCATTAAGATATAAATTATAATATTGAATGTGATGATAAGTAAATTAAGGAGAAGTTATGGAAAAGGCTAATGAAAGAACAAAAGCATTATTGTCAAACTGGTGCTGTGATGAATTAAAGGAAGCGGCTCAGAATTGGCTCGACGCTATCGGTACTGACAAAGAAAAAGAGACAGGAAAGAAATATGTCCTTGAACTTCAGGATTCAATCGTGACTGTTGACGGAATGCTTGCATTTTTACCAACTGATGAAGCCAAAGCAAAGTTTGGTGAAGAAACCGCAAACAAGTTCTATGAACACGCAAAGGATTTAAAGGCTCAAGGCATAGTAAATTGCGACTGCCCGGCTTGCATAGCAGCATCAGCGGTATTAGAAGTAAAAGACGAAATTTTGAAATAAGTACAAAAGATTAAGCCTGCGTTTCGACGCAGGCTTAATCTTTTGTTAAAGTT
>CAJTMQ010000060.1 GCA_910577215.1 uncultured Eubacterium sp.
TATTCCCGTGAATTCCATTTCATCCTCATAAAAGCTTATGCCGTTTTTCAGAACTTCTTTCGTGATTAAAATTCCTATAACTATTGCAAAGATTTCAATAGCGGTAAAAAATATAACGGCTGCACTAAGCTCTTCAAATAGTTTTTTTAATGCAAAAATACCGAAACCGAAAACAGCAATATCAAGTGCAGTGATAACTGCCAAGGTTATAGGGGAAAGCACTCGTATGAATTTCTTTTTCATATGTATTTGTTCTCCTTAAAGTTATTTACTATTTCACAATCACTGATTTCAAATCTTCTGCTGCAAAGGTAGTCCAGTATTCCTGCATTTTTCATATTGAATATGATTTTATAGCTGTACAGTGCCTGGCGGTATCTGCCTTGCTCCTTACCGTATTTTCCGTCATTAACAAGCGGGTGACCGATATGCGCAAGGTGGGCTCTTATCTGATGCGTTCTTCCTGTGATTAAATCAATTTCAAGAAGGGATTTATCATTCTTATAATCCAGAACGGTATATTTTGTAACAATTTTTTTTGAATTTTCTGTTTCTTTATTTGAGATGCTCACTTTGTTTTTCTTATTGTCTTTGGTCAGAAAAGCGGTTAATGTATCGCTTTCCTTTGCCATTTTGCCATGAACAACGGTTAAGTAGTATTTTTCAATTTCACGTGTTTTGATTTTTTCATTAAGAATTCTTAATGTTTCTGCATTTTTTGCCGCAATAACAATTCCGCCCGTATTTCTGTCTATCCTGTTGGCAAGGGAAGGGGAAAAGGTGCTGCTGTTTTCAGGGCTCCATTCACCTTTTTCATAAAGGTAGCGCTTCACCCTTGAAATAAGTGTGTCAACATATTCATTACCGTCAGGATGGCAGAGTAAGCCAACCTTTTTATCAAGCAGCATAAGATTGTTATCCTCATAAATTATATCAAGCTGCTTTGAAGCATTGGTAAAATCATAATGCTTAATTTTTTCTTCAAGAACATCATCTTTTAAATAAAGCTCAATTATATCGCCTTTGTTCAAAATGGCGGATGCATCTGTGCGTTTTTTATTAACTTTTATATTCTTTTTTCTGATTTCTTTAAACATTAATGATTTAGGCAGTTTCGGAAAAGTTTTAAGAATAAACTTGTCAACTCTCTGCCCCGAATCATTTTCAGATATGGTAAAACTTTTCATATGCTAATTATATATTATAATTTGCAAAAAGTAAATATTGTGTTATAATAGGTCTGATTATGCGAACAAAGGAAAATTTTTTTATATGGACCATTTTATACTTGTAAGTGAATATAAGCCGACCGGTGATCAGCCCGAGGCTATTGCTGCGCTTGCAGAGGGCATTAGGCGCGGAGATAAAGAGCAGACACTTATGGGTGTTACAGGCTCAGGTAAAACCTTTACAATGGCAAATATTATTGAGCAGATTAACAAGCCTACCCTTGTGCTTGCTCATAACAAAACGCTTGCAGCACAGCTTTGCTCTGAATTCAAGGAGTTTTTCCCTGAAAATGCAGTAGAATATTTTGTGTCCTACTATGACTATTATCAGCCTGAGGCTTATGTGCCTACAACGGATACTTATATTGAAAAGGACAGTGCTGTAAATGAGGAGATAGACAAGCTGCGCCACAGTGCAACCGCAGCTCTTTCCGAAAGAAGAGATGTTATAATTGTTGCATCTGTTTCCTGCATCTATTCAATCGGTGACCCTATTGATTACCGTAATATGGTTATCTCCCTCAGATCAGGGATGGAATACAGCAGAGATGATCTTATTTTAAAGCTTGTTTCAATTCAGTATGAAAGAAATGATATAAATTTTGTCAGAAATAAATTCAGAGTCCGCGGTGATACACTTGAAATTTTCCCTGCAGGATCAAGCGGAAATGCAATTCGTGTTGAATTCTTCGGTGATGAGATTGACAGAATAAGCGAAATTAATCCTCTTACAGGTAAGGTTGAGGGGATTCTTGCACATGTTTGTATCTATCCTGCTTCTCATTATGTTGTAGGGCAGGAAAAAATGAAGGTTGCCCTTGATAAAATTTATAATGAAATGGTTGAAAGAGTTGCTTATTTTGAAGCAAACGGCAAGCTTCTCGAAGCCCAGCGAATCAAGGAACGTACAATGAATGATATTGAAATGCTTCAGGAAACAGGCTTCTGTAAGGGAATTGAGAACTATTCTGCCGTTATGAGCAACAGAAAACCCGGTGAAGCACCGTTTACTTTATTGGATTATTTTCCTGACGATTTTCTGCTGTTCTGTGATGAAAGCCATGTTATGCTTCCGCAGGTAAGGGGAATGTACGGCGGAGATCACAGCAGAAAGCTGAGTCTTATTGATTACGGCTTCAGATTGCCTTCGGCACTTGATAACAGACCGCTTCAGTTTGATGAATTTTACAGCAAAATAAATCAGGTGGTTTTCACCTCGGCTACTCCCGGTGAGTTTGAAAAAAGCAATTCAACACAGATAGTTGAGCAGATTATCCGTCCGACGGGGCTTCTTGATCCGGTTATAACAGTTAAGCCGACTGAAGATCAGATGGACGATTTGGTATCCGAAATTAATATCCGCACACAACGTGGCGAGAGAGTGCTTGTAACAACGCTTACCAAGGCTATGGCGGAGGACTTAACTGCTTATCTTGAAGGCTTTGATATAAAGGTGCGCTATATGCATCACGATGTTGATACAATTGAAAGAATGGAAATTATACGAGATCTGCGACTTGGTGAATTTGATGTGCTTGTAGGTATAAACCTGCTTCGTGAGGGTCTTGATATACCCGAGGTTTCACTTGTAGCAATCATTGATGCCGATAAAGAGGGCTTTCTGCGTTCCGAAACATCACTTGTGCAGACGATAGGCCGTGCCGCCAGAAATGCCAACGGTGAGGTTATTATGTATGCAGACAGTGTTACACCGTCTATGGAGCGTGCAATTACCGAAACGCTTCGCCGACGCAAAATTCAGGAAAAATATAATGAAGAGCACGGAATAATTCCGAAGACTATTAAAAAGAATGTAAGACAGGTGCTTGAAATTACATCAAAGGAAAAGCTTGACGGCAAGCGCAAAAAGCGGTTGTCCAAAAAAGAGCGGGAGGCACTTATTCAGAGTCTTACCAAGGAAATGAAGGAAGCTGCAAGAATGCTTGAATTTGAGCATGCAGCTTATCTGAGAGATAAAATTAATGAATTACAATCGGAGTAAATTATAATGACAAAATTATTCAACGATAAGGGTTTCTGGAAAACCGCAATGACACTTGCCGTTCCTGTTGCATTACAGAATTTGCTTACAAGCTCATTTACTTTGGCAGATACGCTTCTTGTTAGTAATTTAGGTTCTGTTGCATTATCATCTGTAGGAATGATAGGGCAGTGGGCTTGGCTTATGAATATGGTTTTGGTAGGCTTTTGTTCTGCCACTACCGTTTTTATTTCTCAGTACTGGGGAATTAAGGATATAAAAAAAATCCGCCGTATATCAGGTATATCAATTGTTTTTGCACTTATAGTGTCGGTGTTGTTTACAACTGTAAGCCTTGTTTTTACAAGCGGTGTTGTAAGAATTTTTAATTCAGATCCGGCAGTTATCAGTGCAGGAAGTGAATATTTAAAGCTTGTTTGCTTTTCTTTTATTGCAGTTGCCTTAACAAATATTTTGGCAACTATTTTAAGAAGTGTTGAAAGTGTTAGGCTTCCTATGTATATTTCTGGATTTACAACAGTTTTGAACATTTTTCTTGATTATTCAATGATTTTCGGTAAATTCGGCTTTGCTGAAATGGGTATAAAAGGTGCTGCAGTTGCAACAGTAATTTCTTCATGGTCGGGTGTTATACTTTTAGTCTTAATTTCAATTATTCAGAAGAATATACTGATTGCAAGTCCGAAAAAGTTTTTTATATTCAGTAAAGAAGAATTTAAAATTTATGTAAAAAAAGCAACTCCTGTAGTTATCAATGAGGGAATGTGGGGCGCCGGAACATTTATTTTTAACATTATTTATGGCAATATGGGGTATGAGTATTTTTCAGCAATAACTATTTTAAGAAGCTTTGAAAATATAGCCTTTATCATATTTATCGGAATTTGCAGTGCTTCATCTGTTATGATAGGCAAATCAATAGGCAGCGGAAAGATTGAAAGAGGCATTACGGATGCTAAGCGCTTTTCATATATTGTTCCTGTTCTGGCAGTTATAACAGCTATAATTATGATTGTGTTCAGAAATCAGCTTGTAAGCATATTCAATATGGGCAGTAATATTGCTGAGGGCACACTTCACACGGCTGCGGTATTAATGATTATTTATGCCTGTGCATTTCCGTTAAGAATGTTTTCTTATCTGCAGGTTGTTTCTGTGTTTAGGTCTGCCGGTGATACTGTAACAGGTGTTAAATATGATTTGATTTCCCTTTGGGCAATGTCCTTACCGGCAACATTAATTGCTGTTTATGTTTTGAAAGTGCCCTTTGTGGCTGCTTTTGCAATTATGTATATTTTTGAGGATATACCAAAGATAATTTTGTGTGGTAAATTCTATCTTTCAAAAAGATGGATTAAGCCTGTAACAGAAGAGGGTAAGGATGCCCTGAAAAAATATAATTCCGAAATAATTAAGGGTAAAGCAGGTGATAAGATTGATTAAGAATATAGTTGTAAAGGGTGCAAGAGAGCACAATTTAAAAAATATAGATGTTGAAATTCCGAGGGATAGCCTTGTTGTTTTTACAGGTCTGTCCGGTTCGGGAAAATCAAGTCTGGCGTTTGATACGATTTATGCAGAGGGGCAAAGAAGATATGTAGAAAGTCTGTCATCATATGCACGTCAGTTTTTAGGGCAGATGGAAAAACCGGATGTTGATTATATTGAAGGTCTCAGCCCTGCAATTTCCATAGATCAGAAAACAACCTCTAAAAATCCGCGCTCAACTGTTGGTACGGTTACGGAGATATATGATTATTTAAGACTTCTTTATGCAAGAATCGGTATTCCGCACTGTCCGGTTTGCGGTAAAGAAATTACCCAGCAGACGATTGATCAGATTGTTGATAAAATTCTTTTATATCCCGAAAAAACGAAAATACAGATAATGGCACCGATTGTAAGGGGCAGAAAAGGCGAATATGTTAAAGAGCTTGATGACGCAAGAAAAAGCGGCTTTGTTCGTGTTCGTGTAGACGGAAGCATTTATGATTTATCCGAAGAAATCAAAATGGATAAAAATAAAAAGCATAATATAGAGGTGGTTGTTGACCGTTTAGTTGTTTCCGAAAGCATAAGAAGCAGACTTACGGACAGTATTGAAACTGCAACACACCTTTCAAAGGGAACGGTAATATGCGATGTTATAGATGGTGAGGAAGAGCTTTTTTCACTTGATTATGCCTGCCCCGAACATGGTGTTTCAATTGAGGAAATGAGTCCCCGTATGTTTTCGTTCAACAATCCGTTCGGTGCCTGCAAGCGGTGTACCGGTCTCGGAACCTTTATGGAAATTGATGAATCTCTGATCATTCCGAACAGAAAGCTTTCAATCAATCAGGGTGCAGTTAAGGCAAGCGGCTGGAATGTTGCTGACGGCTCCTCAATAGCCAGAATGTATTTTGAGGCACTTTCCAAGGAATACAACTTCTCTCTTGATATGCCTGTTGAAATGCTCTCTAAGGAGGCTCTGGACGTTATTTTGCACGGTACAAAGGGCAAGAAGATAAAGATGAAGCGTGTTACTTCATACGGAAGCGGCACATATGTTAATGATTTTGAGGGAGTTGTAAACAACCTTAAGCGCAGATATGATGAAACAACATCTGATTGGGCAAGGTCGGATATTGAATCTGTTATGGTTTCATCCAGATGTCCCGATTGTAAGGGAGCAAGACTATCACCCATAAGCCTTTCTGTTACTGTTGGCGGTAAGAATATACATCAGTTCTGCCAAATGCCTATATCTGAGGAGCTTGAATTTATTGAAAATCTTGAGTTAACTGAAAAGGAACGGATGATAGGAAGACTCATTTTAAGAGAAATTAAGGAAAGGCTTAATTTTCTCAATGCGGTTGGTCTTGATTATTTATCTCTTTCCAGAGAAGCAGCAACGCTTTCAGGCGGCGAAGCACAGCGAATAAGGCTTGCAACGCAGATAGGCTCTTCTCTTACGGGTGCATTATATATACTTGATGAACCGTCTATCGGTCTGCATCAAAGAGATAATGAAAAGCTGCTCGGAACACTCAGACATCTTCGTGATTTGGGCAACACGCTTATTGTAGTTGAGCACGATGAAGATACTATGCGTGCGGCGGATTATGTTGTGGATATCGGTCCGGGTGCAGGCGTTCACGGCGGTGAACTGATTGCCGCAGGCTCTGTGGATGATATCATTGCGTGCAGGAGTTCAATTACAGGGCAGTATTTAAGCGGAGAAAAGAAAATTCCCGTTCCTTTACAAAGAAGGGCAGGAAACGGACACAAATTAACCGTATACGGTGCTGCTGAAAATAACCTTAAAAAGATAGATGTAGAAATTCCGCTTGGGCAGTTTGTTGCCGTTACAGGTGTTTCAGGTTCGGGAAAATCAAGCCTTGTTAATGAAATTCTTTATAAATATCTTGCAAGTGAGCTTAACAATGCGAAAAAAAGACCGGGAGAATTCAAGAAAATAAAGGGAACAGAATTCCTTGATAAGGTAATTGATATAGACCAGTCACCGATAGGAAGAACACCACGTTCCAACCCTGCAACATATACAGGTGTATTTAATGATATTCGTGACTTATTTGCAGAAACACCGGATGCAAAAATAAGAGGATATAAGTCAAACCGTTTTTCCTTTAATGTTAAGGGCGGAAGATGCGAAGCATGTCAGGGTGACGGTATTGTTAAAATAGAAATGCATTTTCTTGCAGATATTTATGTACCCTGCGATGCCTGCGGAGGTCAGAAATATAACCGAGAAACTCTTGAGGTTAAATTTAAAGGCAGGAGTATATTTGAGGTGCTTGAAATGACAGTTGACGAGGGGATTGAGTTTTTCAAGCAGCAGCCTAAGATTTACCGTAAGCTGAAAACATTATCTGATGTTGGACTTGGATATATCAAAATCGGGCAGCCCGCAACAACGCTTTCAGGCGGCGAGGCACAGCGTGTAAAGCTTGCCACAGAGCTTATGAAGAGGTCAACAGGAAAAACCATTTATATTCTTGATGAGCCAACCACAGGGCTTCATACTGCTGATGTTCACAGACTAGTTAATGTTTTGAACGAGCTTGTTAATCTGGGCAATACGGTGCTTGTTATTGAGCACAATCTTGATGTTATCAAAACGGCTGATCATATAATTGATTTAGGACCTGAAGGCGGAAAGGGCGGCGGCAGAATTGTAGCTGCAGGTACACCCGAAGAGGTTGCAAAATCTAAAAAATCATATACTGCAAAATATTTAAAGCCGTTGCTGGAAGCTGAATAATTTTTTTCGAGGTGAAAATATGGAAACCAGAGTTGCGGTTATAGGGATTATTATTGATAATTCCGATTCTATTGAAGAGATGAATAAAACCCTGCATAAATACTCAGAGTATATTATTGGAAGAATGGGCATTCCGTACCGTCAGAAGGGAATAAGCATAATCAGCATAGCTGTTGATGCACCGCAGGATGTTATCAGTGCATTGTCGGGCAGCATAGGAAGAATTGATGGAATTTCAGCTAAAACAGCATATTCCAACTGTATTTTTAAGGGTAATCAATGAAAAATATAGTACTGAAATTAGAAAAAGAGCATTTTTTGCGTGATGAAGAATTCAGATTGCTGCTTGAAGATGAGAGCGAAGAAACCTTAATGCTTCTGGCTGAGCGTGCAGATAAAGTTCGCAGAAAGGTTTATGGTACAGATATTTATCTCAGAGGACTGATTGAGTTCACAAATTATTGCAAAAATGATTGTTATTACTGCGGTATCCGCAGAAGCAACAGCGATGCAGAGCGTTACAGATTGACTGACGAGCAGATTTATGATTGCTGTAAAATCGGTTATGAGCTTGGCTTCAGAACCTTTGTGCTTCAGGGCGGTGAGGATGGCTGTTTTACCGACGATAAACTTGTTGAAATCATTAAAACAATCAGGCAGAATTATCCTGATTGTGCTTTAACTCTTTCTATAGGCGAGAAAAGCTATGAAAGCTACAAGCGTTATTTTGATGCAGGGGCAGACAGGTATTTGCTCCGCCATGAAACCGCAAATAGTATTCATTACGGCAAGTTGCATCCGAAAAATCTCTTACTTGAAAACAGAAAAAAATGCCTATACAATCTTAAAGAAATAGGTTATCAGGTTGGTTGTGGTTTTATGGTCGGCTCTCCTTTTCAAACAACAAAGAGTATAATTGATGACTTGAAATTTATAAGAGATTTAAACCCGCATATGGTGGGGATAGGTCCGTTTATTCCGCATAAAAACACACCGTTCAAAGCATATGAACAGGGAAGTCTGGATTTGACATTGAAATTACTGAGCGTAATAAGATTGATGCTTCCCAATGTCCTGCTTCCGTCAACAACAGCACTCGGAACAATTCACCCTCTCGGCAGAGAAAAGGGCGTTTTGGCAGGTGCAAATGTCGTTATGCCGAATCTTTCGCCGAGAAATGTGCGCAAAAAATATCTGTTGTATGATAATAAAATATGTACAGGTGATGAAGCGGCTGAATGTATTGTTTGTATGAAAAACAGAATGAAAAGTATAGGATACAAGGTTGTTGTAAACAGAGGGGATTACAAAGAAATTAACGGAGAGTAATATTTATGGAGAATAATCTTAATGAAACACCTGCTGCAAACAGAATGCATATTGCTTTTTTCGGCAGAAGAAATGCAGGAAAATCAAGCGTTGTAAATGCTGTTACCGGGCAGAATTTATCCATTGTTTCGGATGTTAAAGGCACTACAACAGATCCTGTATCCAAAGCAATGGAGCTTTTGCCGATAGGTCCCGTGCTGATTATTGATACACCCGGCATTGATGATGACGGACTCGTAGGTGAACTTCGTGTAAAAAAGGCAAAGCAGATTTTAAATCAAGCAGATGTTGCGGTTCTGGTTGTTGATGGTTCAGCAGGAAAGACTGAATTTGATGAAGAATTAATTGGAATTTTTCAGGATAAAAATATTCCGTACATTGTTGCTTACAACAAGAGTGATTTAAAATTACAGGATAATCTCAGCAAAAATGAAATCGCTGTGAGTGCATTGAACGGCAGCAATATTTATGAATTAAAAGAGAAAATTGCTGCATATGCAAAGCAGGAAAATAATACAAAACGTATAATAGGAGACTTGTTAAATCCGACTGATACAGTCGTGCTTGTAACACCGATAGACGGCTCTGCACCTAAGGGCAGGATGATATTGCCGCAGGTACAAACGATTAGAGATATACTTGATGCTAATGCCGTTTGTATCACTGTGCAGCCCGATCAGCTTTTGTTCGCTCTTGAAAGTCTTAAGGTAAATCCTAAGCTGGTTGTAACGGACAGTCAGGTTTTCGGAAAGGTTAAATCCCTTGTTCCTGATGAAATTCTGCTGACTTCGTTTTCAATACTTATGGCTGCGTTCAAAGGCTTTTTGAAACCTGCTGTTCAGGGTGCGGCAAATATAGAAAAGCTGAAAAACGGCGATTTTGTGCTGATTTCAGAGGGATGCACCCATCACAGACAGTGTGAGGATATAGGAACGGTTAAGCTTCCGGAATGGCTTAAAAGGTATACGGGAAAAGAGCTTTCATTTCAATTTACATCCGGCGGTGACTTTCCCGAAAATTTAAAAAAATATGCACTTGTTGTTCATTGCGGCGGCTGTATGCTTAATGAAAAAGAAATGCTTTATCGTCAAAAATCGGCTGAAAATCAAAATGTTCCGTTTACAAATTACGGAACAGCAATAGCCTATATGAATGGAATCTTAAAGCGAAGTCTTGAAATTTTCCCTGAAATTCAAAATAAAATACTGTAATATA